>JARGFM010000017.1 GCA_029210725.1 Bacteroidales bacterium
CCCAGCTTGTTTTTGCCCAAAAATTCCTTGATAATGCTCCAAATCAATTGTTTTTTCATGGTAAAGGATATTTACTAACTAGTTAAAGTATTTTATAGATGCTAAATTAGATATTATTTATCCATTCAAAGATAATTAGTATCCATATATGACATTTTATCATGAATTATGAAGATATTATTTATCCCTGAGTTCTTTTTTATACAGCCCCGGCTACGATAAATCTCCGGTTTACCACATTTACAAATACAAAGGTCACTGCGATACCTGACGAGAATACCGGGAAACCTGCCGTAAACACAATGAAACTGATCAAACCATCAGAGATCTCAGCCAAGATTCTCACATTGCTTGATGAGAGCAATGAAAGAGTCATTCTGGTATCTCCCTATATGAAGATTTCGAAATGGTATAAACTCCTGCATAAGATCAATAGATTGAAAAAGAGAAGGATCCTCACAGAGATATATGTCAGAGAAGATCCTGACAACACAGCCACCTATCGTGACCTGGATCAATTGACATTGCAATATATAAAGATTCCTCACCTGCACAGCAAACTCTACATGAATGAAAAATACGGCATCGTAACTTCCATGAATTTGCTATTGAGCTCAGAAATCAATTCTCTTGAAATTGGATATTTGACGGAAACCCAGACAGAATACAAGGAATTACTTCACTACTATCAAAGATATATTTGCAGCAAACTACAGGTACACAATGATACTTTCGCTGGTCAGTCTGCTGCAGACCTGAAAGAGATGATGTATAACATCAGGGAAAAACTCAAAGAAACAGGGATAAATTCATGGCTCTGGTTTGCGGAAAATACCTTGCATATCTGCACTGGCAGGAATAATTATAAAGTTATGCTCAATGATGGACACCTGAGGATCACAGCTTGTCTGAGCACTGTTCCCGGGGTAAAGCAGCAAAGCATTCAGCGTTCCTTATTGATCTTGAAAAAGATAGGAGATCTAAGCGCCATGAAGATCGAAATGCATGTCGGCCCTCAGCCTGACATTCTGCAATTGTCGGGACAGGCACAGTACGCATTGAAAAGTACTTGTATTACAGGGATCCTGGAAACAGAATCGGTTTATCTGATGGAATCTGTGGTAAGGTTCATTGACGCCTTGGACGACCAGAAATGAAACGAAGCACTAAATAGCTCCTGAAGCCCAACTTGCATAGTACAACATTGTTCTTTCCAGGAAGCGGGAACGGGTGAGAGATCCCGGGCAGAACCCAGGCCAGGATCCCGGGCAGAACCCAGGCCAGGATCCGGGGCAGAACCCTGATCAGTATCCCGGGCAGAGTGCCGCTAAAAGCCGCCCGGGGTGTCCCGATGATGAAAACAGGAAACAGATCCATAGCCTTTAGCCACTCAGATTACAGTTTTTTAGTATGGACTGCAACAGCTTGAGGAATAATACGAAAGGCTAATAAAAGAAAGGGGGCCTACATTGCCCCCTATAATTAATTATGCTTTCTGCTGCGAAATAACCTTTATGTAGGCCCCTGCAATATTTTGCGTAGCAAAAGATTTAAGGGCTGAATAAAGGTTATGAGCTTAATCATCGTCCTGTTCAGCAGCGTAGGCTTTCAGCAGCTCGTCCTGGATCTCTCCCGGTACCTGCGCATACTCGTCAAACTTCATCGAGTACATGGCACGGCCGCTGGTCAGTGAGCTCAGCGCGGTGGAGTATTTGTTCATCTCTGCCAGGGGCACCTTGGCCGTGATCTTTTCAAAACCCTTCTCACTGGCCATTCCCTGTACGATGGCACGGCGTCCCTGCAGGTCGCTCATCACATCACCCATGTAGTCGGAAGGTACCAGCACCTCCACTTCGTAAACCGGCTCCATGATTTTCGGACCGGCCTCTTTAAAGGCTTTACTGAAAGCGTTCCGGCCTGCCAGCATAAAGGAGATCTCATTGGAGTCCACCGGGTGCATTTTGCCGTCATAGACATAGACGCGGATATCACGGGCGTAAGAACCTGTAAGCGGTCCCTCATCCAGTTTCTCCATGATCCCTTTCAGGATAGCGGGGAGGAAACGGGCATCGATCGATCCGCCCACAATACAGTTTACAAACTCCAGTTTACCACCCCAGCTTAACTGGTGGGTGTCCACTCCGCGATTGGCCATTTTATACTCTTTCCCGTTCAGCTTGAACATGGGTTTAGGCTCGCTGCCTTCCGTATAAGGTTCGATGATCATATGCACCTCGCCAAACTGCCCGGAACCTCCCGACTGCTTCTTGTGACGGTAGTCGCTCTGGGCCGCTTTGGTGATGGTCTCCCGGTAGGGAATCCTGGGCGCCACAAATTCGGTCGACACCTTAAAGAGGTTGTCAAGCTGCCACTTAACAATATTGAGGTGGTACTCGCCCTGGCCGGAAAGAATAATCTGTTTCAGCTCCTTGCTGTATTCAATCCGGACGGTAGGATCCTCCTGGTTGATTCTGGTCAGCGCCTCGCCCAGCTTCTCCTCGTCTCCTTCCGTCAGGGTCTTGATGGCGGTCCTGAACTTGGGCTCCGGGAAAGGGATCTTGTCAAACACATAAGATACATTGGGAGAACTTAGTGTATGGTTGGTTTTGGTATTCTTCATCTTCACGGTACAGCCAATATCTCCGGCCGACATGCTGGCAACCTTCTCACGATTTTTGCCCTGGGAGGCAAAGATTTGCGAAAGGCGTTCCTTGTTCCGGGTGGTGTTGTTGGTCAGATCGTCTCCCTCCTTGACAGTGCCCGAAACCACTTTGAAGAAATTGATCTCCCCGATATGAGACTCCACAGCGGTCTTAAAAACAAAGATGGAAGTGGGGCCACCGGCATCACATTTGACCTCGGTCCCGTCCGTGGTCGTAAAAGTCCCCATTTCGTTGGTCGAAGGAGCCACATTGGTCAGGAATTCCATAAAACGTCCCACACCCATGTTGCGTTTGGCCGACATACAGAAAACGGGGAACATGCCTCGTGCAATAACACCGGCAGTGATTCCGGAACGCATCTCATCTTCGGTGAGACCGTCGTTTTCAAAAAAGAGTTCCATCAGCGCCTCATCATTTTCGGCAGCTTTTTCGATCAGTTCGTTACGCAGCTCTTCCGCACGTTCCATTTCTGAATCCGGAATATCAATAACCTCAGGCTTTCCACCCTCTTTGGGATATTTAAATAACTTGAAGAGAATAATATCCACGATAGAGTCAAAATCGGGGCCGGCATTCACCGGGTACTGGGCCAGAACAACATTCGCTCCCAGGCTGTCCTTGATGCTTTCAAAAGCCTTGTCAAAGTTGGCATGATCGTGGTCACACTTATTTACCACCACCACAGCCGGTTTATTAAATTTTTCCAGCCAGCGGCTGTGAATCTCAGTCCCCACCTCGATACCATTCTGGGCGTTGATCAGGATCACGCCCGTATCAGCCACATGCAGGCTGGACACGGTGCCTCCGACGAAATCGTCCGCTCCGGGAACATCAAGAATGTTGATTTTCTTGCCATTATATTCGGTGTACATCACAGAGGAATACATCGAAGTCTGGTTATCCTGTTCGATTTGGTGGAAGTCCGATACGGTATTTTTATGATCCACGTCCCCCCTGCGGTCGATCACACCACCTTCGAAAAGCATGGCCTCTACAAGTGTGGTTTTCCCTGCTCCGGCGTTTCCAAGCAGGGCAATGTTTTTAATCTGGTCGGTCGAGTATGTCTTCATCGGGATATAAATAAAAGGTATTCAGTAAATTATATAAATATTTATGGTAAATCAGCCTGGGAAATAGTGATGCAAAAGTAATAAAATTTTATATCTAAACAACTGATAAAAAAGGAGGAAACTCGTCAAAAATTACGTTTTAAAGGCTGGTTTCTGGAAGGAAGCAGGATGTTCAAAACAGGGGCGTTTAAAAAAATCCGTGGCGGGAGAAATAGCGAAACCCTTGTAAAATATGTAATTCGAAGGGGACCAGGAATATTGGGGAATTATTCATTAAAATATTATTGTTTTTTGAAAATATATTCTACCTTTGCGAACCGAAATTAACGACGTTTATATAATAAAGATCAATACAATATGCCCACGATTCAGCAATTAGTTCGTAAAGGCCGGAAGAAACTGAACGACAAGAGCAAGGCTCCTGCCCTGGATTCATGTCCCCAGAGGCGCGGTGTATGTGTGCGTGTTTACACCACCACGCCCAAGAAGCCAAACTCAGCCATGCGTAAGGTGGCAAGGGTTCGCCTGACCAACCAGAAGGAGGTCAATGCCTATATCCCGGGTGAGGGACACAACCTCCAGGAGCACAGTATTGTGCTGATCCGTGGTGGCAGGGTGAAGGACCTTCCGGGTGTCAGGTATCACCTCATTCGTGGTGCCCTGGATACCTCAGGGGTGGAAGGCCGTACCCAGCGAAGAAGTAAATATGGTACCAAAAGACCCAAGAAGAAATAGTGCACGGCACAAAGTGTACAGTACTCGATAGTATATATATATTATTATAATGAGGAAGACAAAACCAAAGAAGCGAATTTTACTGCCCGATCCAAGATTCCAGGATCCCTATGTAACGCAGTTTGTAAACAATATGATGCTCGACGGTAAGAAGAGCATTGCCTACGATATTTTCTATAAAGCCATGGACCTGGTTGACGCCAGGACCAAGGAAGAAGGGAAAACAGCCCTGGATATTTTCAAGCAGGCGCTGGATAACATCACCCCCCAGGTAGAAGTAAAAAGCCGCAGGGTTGGTGGAGCCACCTTTCAGGTTCCCATGGAAGTAAGAAACGAGCGTAAGACCTCCATTTCCATGAAGAACATGATTCTTTTTGCCCGTAAACGTCCGGGTAAATCGATGGCGGAAAAACTGGCAGCCGAGACCATTGCTGCATATAACAATGAAGGTGGTGCTTATAAGAAAAAAGAAGATACGCACCGCATGGCAGAAGCCAATAAGGCTTTCGCCCATTTTAGGTTCTAAAACAATATTGAAATAGCATTTATTGCAAGGTAAGTGTGTGACACTTATGAGCCCAGATTTAAAACATACTAGGAATATCGGGATCATGGCACACATCGATGCCGGGAAAACTACCACCACAGAACGCGTATTGTTCTATACGGGTATCACCCACCGCATCGGTGAAGTCCATGACGGAGCCGCTACAATGGACTGGATGGTACAGGAGCAAGAGCGCGGTATCACCATTACATCAGCAGCCACAACCACTTTCTGGAAGCACAACGACAAGGAGTTCAAGATTAATATTATTGATACTCCGGGACACGTTGACTTCACTGTAGAGGTGGAACGTTCGTTGCGGGTGCTGGATGGTGCCGTGGCAGTATTCTGTGCCGTCGGGGGTGTTGAGCCTCAGTCGGAGACCGTCTGGCGCCAGGCCGATAAGTACAAAGTTCCCCGTCTGGCCTTTATCAATAAGATGGACCGTGTGGGCTCCGATTTCTTTGGAGTTGTTCAGGAGATCAGCGATAAACTGGGCTCCAACCCCGTACCCATGCAAATCCCCATCGGCTCTGAAGAGAATTTCAGAGGGATCGTCGATTTGATCGAGCGTAAGGCCATCGTCTGGAAAGAGGATGAGACTCTGGGGATGAAATACGAGTACTGCGAGATTCCGGAGGACATGGTTGAAACAGTGGAAGAGTGGAGAGAGAAGCTGGTAGAGGCCGTCTGTGTTTCCGATGATGATCTGCTGAATAAATTCCTGGAAGACAGGGATTCCATCAGTGTGGATGAGTTTATGTCCTATGCCCGCAGGGCGACTATCAATATGAATATCGTTCCGGTCCTGTGTGGATCGGCCTTTAAGAATAAAGGGATCCAGCGAATGCTGGATGCCATCTGTGATCTCCTTCCCAGTCCCATGGATGTGGGTGCTGTCAGGGGAATTGATCCCAGGAACGATCAGGTGATCACCAGGGAACCCAATGATGATGAGCCTCTGACCGGACTGGTGTTCAAGATTGCCACCGATCCTTTCGTAGGACGTCTGGCCTATGTCCGCGTTTACTCCGGGAAACTGCAGGAGGGGGTGATGATTTATAACAACCGTACGGAAAAGAAGGAGCGCATCAGCCGCATCTACCAGATGCATGCCAATAAGCAGAATCCCAAGAAGGAGATCGGAGCCGGAGATATTTGTGCGGTAGTTGGTTTGAAGGAGCTCCGAACAGGAGACAGCATCACTTCGGTGGGCAAACCCATGATTCTGGAAGCCATTGAATTTCCCGAGCCGGTTATTGGAATCGCGATTGAGCCCAAAACCCAGGCCGATATCGATAAGCTGGGCATTGCCCTGAATAAACTGGCAGAGGAGGATCCAACCTTCCAGATCCGCAGTGATGTGGATTCCGGGCAAACCACCATCAACGGCATGGGCGAGTTACACCTGGAGATCCTCATGGACCGTCTGAAGCGCGAGTTCAAGGTGGAATGTAATGTAGGAGCCCCTCAGGTCAATTATAAGGAGGCCCTGACCACCGAGGTGAAGCACCGTGAAGTCTTTAAGAAGCAGACCGGCGGACGTGGCAAGTTTGCCGATATCGAAGTATTTATCGGTCCGGCCGAAGATGGCACCAAGGGACTCGATTTTAAAAATGAGATCAGGGGAGGAAATATCCCCAGGGAGTATGTCCCCTCGGTGGAAAAAGGTTTTACAAATGCCATGTTCAACGGTCCGCTTGCAGGATTCCCCCTGGAGGGAATGAAAGTGCGGCTGACCGATGGCTCCTTTCATTCGGTCGATTCCGATCAACTCTCCTTTGAGATTTGCGCACGCCAGGCCTTTAAGCATGCCGCTGCCAAAGCCGGTCCGGTGATGCTGGAGCCCATCATGTCTGTGGAGGTGGTCACCCCCGAAGAGTATATGGGCGATGTGATCTCGGACCTGAACAAGAGACGCGGACAGGTGGAAGGGATGGATTCCAAGGCAGGAGCCAGGGTCATTAAGGCCAAGGTGCCCCTGTCGGAGCAGTTCGGTTATGTAACCGTGCTCAGGACACTTTCTTCAGGACGGGCCAGTTCCACGATGGAATTCAGCCATTACGAGCAGATGCCACCCAACCTGTCCAGGGAGGTATTAGAAAAAGTAACAGGAAAAAGTTTATAATCAGATAGATAATGAGTCAGAAGATTAGGATTAAATTGAAGTCATACGATCACAACCTCGTTGATAAATCGGCCGAGAAGATTGTAAAGACAGTAAAGTCCACCGGAGCTGTGGTTAGCGGACCCGTTCCACTACCCACCCACAAGCGGGTGTACACAGTGCTGAGGTCTCCCTTCGTAAATAAGAAATCCAGGGAGCAGTTCCAGTTAAGCTCGTTTAAAAGGCTGCTGGATATTTACAGTTCCACTCCCAAGACCATTGATGCACTCATGAAATTGGAGTTGCCCAGTGGAGTGGAAGTAGAAATCAAAGTCTAACACAGCTAAAAACAGAATACGATGCCAGGATTAATTGGTAAGAAAATTGGAATGACTTCCATTTTCGACAAAGACGGAAAAAACATCCCCTGTACGGTGATACAGGCCGGACCCTGCACAGTAACGCAGGTTAAGACCGTTGAGACTGATGGTTATGCTGCAGTTCAGCTGGCTTTTGACGATAAGAAAGTGAAGAATACCCCCAAGGCTGAACAGGGCCATTTTTCTAAGGCAAATGCCACGCCGAAGAAGAAGGTCATTGAACTGAAGGGTTTTGTAAAGAACTGGAAAGCGGGTGACGTAATCACCGTGGACTATTTTCACGATGACATCTGGCTCGATGTATCCGGTTTGTCCAAAGGAAAAGGATTTCAGGGGGTGGTGAAGCGTCACAACTTTGCAGGTGTGAACGATGCCACTCACGGTCAGCATAACCGGATGCGCGCCCCGGGTTCCCTGGGTGCCTCTTCCTACCCGTCCAGGGTATTCAAGGGCATGCGCATGGGAGGCCAGACCGGGAATAAGAAGGTGAAAATTCTTAACCTGCGTGTGATGAAGATTGTTCCCGAGAACAATCTGCTTATTCTGAAAGGTTCTGTTCCCGGATCTAATGGTTCATATTTAATTATAGAGAAGTGATGGAATTAGAGGTAATGAATATATCCGGCGAGAGCACCGGAAAAAAGGTCAAACTGAGCGAGGAGATCTTCGGAATTGAGCCCAATGATCATGCCATCTATTTGGATGTGAAGCAGATCATGAACAATAAGCGCCAGGGTACGCACAAAACAAAGGAGCGTGGTGAGATCCGGGGAAGTCGCAAGAAGATCAAGCGTCAGAAGGGAACCGGTACTGCACGTTTTGGTGATATCAAGAACCCTCTGTTCAGAGGTGGCGGACGTATATTTGGTCCCAGGCCCAGGACTTACGGGGGTAAGCTGAACCGCAAAGTGAAGGAACTGGCCCGCAAATCTGCCCTTGCCTACAAAGTGAAAAACAAGCAAATGATGGTTGTGGAGGACTTCAACCTGGAGACCCCAAAAACCAGTGAATTTGCTGCCATTCGGAAAAACCTGAAACTGGACGACAAAAAGTCGGTTTTCGTCATCAGCGAAAGAAATAATAATGTATATTTGTCGTCGCGAAATTTACGGAATTCAAAAGTCGTAACTCTCACAGAATTAAATACATACGAAATTATGAATGCTTCGGCGCTCTGTTTCGTTGAGAGTTCACTTGACGTTCTGCAAAAGAATGCTTAAAGAGAAGAAGTCATGAATATTTTAATTAAGCCCATAGTAACCGAAAAGATGACCGCCCAGGGGGAGGACTTCAACAGGTATGGTTTCGTTGTAGCGAAAGATGCTAACAAGCTGCAGATCAAGCAAGCAGTGGAAGAACTTTACGAAGTGAAAGTAGCGGAAGTGAACACCATGAGGTATGCCGGAAAGCGCAAGCAACGGTACACAAAGAGTGGCATCTCAGTGGGCAAAACCTCTTCCTATAAAAAGGCAGTGGTTACCCTGGCCGAAGGTGAAGTAATTGATTTTTACAGCAACATTTAAGAAAAGATGGCAATTAAGAAGTATAATCCCACAACCCCGGGCCAGCGATTTAAGGAAATCTCTGCCAATGATGATCTGACCCCGGGCGTTAAGCCGGAGAAATCCCTGCTCAGGCCCATCAAGAAAAGTGGCGGTCGAAACAATACCGGTAAAATGACCATGCGTTATCTGGGTGGCGGTCACAAGAAGAGATATCGCCTGATAGACTTCAAGCGGGACAAGGACAATATGGAGGCTACCGTAAAGAGCATCGAGTATGATCCCAACCGCTCTGCAAGGATTGCGCTGGTAAGCTATGCCGATGGGGAGAAGCGGTACATCCTGGCTCCTGAGAAGCTTCAGGTCGGACAGAAGGTTATATCGGGCGACTCCGTGGCACCCGAACTGGGCAACACACTTACTCTGGCCAATATCCCGCTGGGAACAGATATACACAACATTGAGCTGAAGCCTGGTAAAGGCGGTATGCTTGCAAGAAGTGCCGGCTCTTACGGAACACTAACATCCAGGGATGGGAAATATGCCATCATCAAGCTGCCTTCGGGCGAATCCAGGATGGTCCTCACCAGCTGCCGCGCCACCATTGGGGTTACCTCCAACGGCGACCATGGATTGGAGAAGTCCGGTAAGGCAGGCCGTTCACGCTGGAAGGGACGCCGCCCCCGCGTACGTGGTGTGGCTATGAACCCGGTCGATCACCCCATGGGTGGTGGTGAAGGCCGTGCTTCGGGAGGACATCCCCGTTCCAGGAACGGAATGCCGGCCAAAGGGTTTAAAACCCGTTCCAAGAAGAAGTATTCCGACAGATACATAGTTGAAAAGAGAAAATCAAAAAAATAGATAGAGCATGAGCCGTTCACTGAAAAAAGGACCATTTATCGATTTCAAGCTGGAGAAGCGAGTTCTGGATATGAACGATTCCGGAAAGAAATCAGTGATCAAAACCTGGTCGAGGAGGTCTGTGATTTCTCCAGATTTTGTGGGCCATACCATTGCTGTTCATAACGGAAACAAGTTTATTCCGGTGTATGTAACAGAGAACATGGTAGGGCACAAATTAGGCGAATTTGCACCTACCCGGATGTTCAGGGGTCATGGTGGAAAGCAGCGATAATATTTTAATCCGACAGAAATGGGTGCAAGAAAAAGAAACAGAGCAAATCAATTAAAAGAAGAGAGGCAGAACAAGTATTACGCCGTGCTGCGCAACTGCCCGACTTCTCCGCGGAAAATGAGGCTGGTAACCGATATGATCAAGGGTGTTGAGGTGAACAAGGCGCTGGATATGTTAAAATTCTCTTCCAAAGAGGCATCGGCCAAAGTGGAAAAGCTTCTGCTTTCAGCCATTGCCAACTGGCAGGCTAAGAACGAAGGAGCGAAGATTGAAGAAAGCAATCTGGTGGTGAAAGAGGCCAGGGTGGATGTTTCCCGGACCCTGAAAAGAATCCAGCCTGCCCCGCAGGGAAGAGCTCACAGGATCAAGAAGCGTTCAAATCACGTGACCCTTGTCATTGACAGTCTGAATGCGACAGCTGAACAAGAAGTTGTACAAGAACAAGAAAATCAAGCATAGATGGGACAAAAAGTAAATCCAATAGGTAATCGTCTGGGAATCATAAAAGGATGGGATTCCAACTGGTACGGTGGAAAAGATTATTCTTCCAAGCTTGTTGAGGACAACAAAATCAGGGAATATCTGAATGCCCGTTTGGCCAAAGCCAGCATTTCCAAGATTATCATTGAGCGTACGCTGAAGCTTATCACCGTTACCGTAAACACGGCCCGTCCGGGTATCATCATCGGTAAAGGCGGTCAGGAGGTGGACAAGCTGAAAGAAGAATTGAAGAACATTACCAAGAAGGAGGTTCAGATCAATATCTTCGAAGTAAAACGTCCCGAACTGGATGCCACCATCGTTGCTAACAATATTGCCCGGCAGGTGGAAGGTAAGATCTCCTACCGGAGAGCCATAAAAATGGGGATTGCCTCTACCATGCGCATGGGAGCCGACGGGATCAAGGTCCTGATCAGTGGTCGCCTGGGCGGAGCCGAAATGGCCCGTACCGAGTCTTATAAAGATGGCAGGATTCCGCTTCATACCCTGCGTGCCGATATCGATTACGCACTGGCCGAAGCTCATACCAAAGTGGGGGTGATTGGTATCAAGGTATGGATTTGTAATGGAGAGATTTTTGGAAAGCGCGACCTGAGTCCGAACATTGGTGCCAGCAGCGTGAAACCGAAAGCCGGAGGACGTGCTCCCCGGAAAGACCGTGATAACCGTGACCGGAGGAACTAGAACGGGCCGCAAGAATCAAGTATAATCAGGAAAAACTTATACAATGTTACAACCGAAGAAAACCAAATACCGGAGAATGCAGAAGGGGCGGATGAAAGGAAATGCCCAGAGGGGAAATCAGCTCGCATTCGGTAGTTTTGGGATCAAAGCGATGGAAAGTGCATGGATCACCGGACGCCAGATTGAAGCAGCCCGTCAGGCCATCACCCGCCATATGAAGAGGGAAGGCCAGCTCTGGATCCGTATTTTCCCGGCCAAACCCATTACCAAGAAGCCCGCCGAAGTACGTATGGGTAAAGGAAAGGGTGCTCCCGAAGGATTTGTATATCCTATTACTCCCGGAAGAGTCATATTTGAGCTTGAAGGAGTGTCCTTCGAGGTTGCCAAAGAGGCACTGCGTCTGGGGTCCCAGAAGTTTCCCATTACCACCAAATTTGTGGTGCGCAGGGATTTTGAAGAAGAATAGAAACCGATCAGATATTGAATTCAAAATAGAGAGTGATGAAGAGTTCAGAAATAAAAGAGTTAACAATGCAGGAGCTGCAGGAGCGCCTCGAAAGCGAGGAGACTCTGATGGTACGCATGAAAATGAACCATGCTGTTTCTCCCCTTGATAACCCCAATAAGATTGTTGAGACACGCAGGAACATCGCCAGGTTGAAAACAGAATACAGGGCCAGGCAAATTCAGGAGCAGTCTGAAAAGTAATACATATGGAAACGACAAGAAATACAAGACGCGAGCGTATTGGTGTTGTGGTAAGCAACAGCATGGATAAGTCCATTGTGATCTCTGTGAAGCAGAAATTAAAGCACCCCATATACGGCAAGTTCGTGAATAAGACCTCCAGGTTTATGGCTCACGATGAGGAGAATACCTGTAATGTGGGTGATATGGTGAAGATCAGCGAAACCAGGCCCCTGAGCAAGAACAAGAGATGGAGATTAGTAGAAATTATCGAAAGAGCTAAGTAATCATGGTACAACAAGAGAGCAGACTAGCCGTAGCCGATAACAGTGGAGCCAAAGAGGTTCTTGTTATTCGTATACTTGGAGGAACAAAGAAACGGTATGCATCCATTGGCGACAAAGTGGTCGTTACCGTCAAGAGCGCCATTCCTTCCGGTGAAATTAAAAAAGGAACCGTATCCAAGGCGGTGGTGGTAAGGACCAGGAAGGAAATCAGGCGGAAGGATGGTTCATACATCCGCTTTGACGATAATGCGGTGGTGTTGCTGAACAACGTGGATGAGATGCGCGGAACCCGTATTTTTGGTCCCGTTGCCAGGGAACTCAGGGATCATTATATGAAGATTGTTTCACTGGCTCCTGAAGTATTATAACCTAGTAAATGATCAATCCCATGAATAAGAAATTGCATATTAAAAAGGGTGACCAGGTGATCGTCAACAGTGGCGAGTACAAGGGACAAAAGGGCAGGGTTCTGGATGTGAACCGTGACAAGAACCGGGCCATCGTAGAGGGCGTGAATATGGTGTCGAAGCATACCAAGCCCAATGCCAGCAATCCCCAGGGTGGAATTACCAAGCAGGAAGCTCCTGTTCATATTTCCAACCTGAACCTGGTAGATCCGTCTTCCGGAGGAGCCACCAGGATTGGCAGGAAACTCAATGATAAAAACAAACTGGTGCGTTACGCCAAAAAATCAGGTGAGGAGATCAAGTAATGGAGAAGAAATACATAGCTGGTTTACAGAAGAAATATACCGACGAGATCGTGCCTGCTCTGAAAGAGCAGTTCGGTTATACCTCGGTGATGCAGACCCCGCGCCTTCAGAAGATTGTACTTAACAGTGGTGTCGGACAGGCAATTGCCGATAAGAAACTGATAGAGGTTGCACAGGAAGAGATGACCCTGATTGCAGGGCAGAAGGCCGTGCAAACTATATCCACCAAAGATATCTCGAACTTCAAGCTTCGTCGCGGAATGCCCATCGGGGTGAAGGTGACCCTTCGTCGCGAGCGCATGTACGAGTTCCTGGAGCGACTGATTGTGGTCGCACTTCCCAGGATCCGTGACTTTAAGGGGATATCCTCGAAGTTAGACGGACGCGGCAATTACACCCTGGGGATCACGGAACAGATCATCTTCCCGGAGATTGACCTGGACAAGATCAGCAAGATCATGGGACTTGAGATTACTTTTGTAACCTCGGCAAAAACAGATGAAGAGGGAGCAGCATTGCTCAAAGCATTTGGTATTCCCTTCAAAAACGAAAAAAAATAGAGCAATGGCCAAAGAATCAATGAAAGCTCGCGAAGTGAAGCGTCAGAAACTGGTTGAAAAGTACGCTGAGAAGAGAGCAAAACTGAAAGCTGATGGCGATTACGTGGGACTGAGCAGGTTGCCGCGCAATTCAAATCCCATCAGGCTTCACAACCGCTGTAAACTGACCGGTCGTCCAAAAGGATATATGCGTCAGTTCGGTATCAGCAGGATTACCTTCAGAGAGATGGCTTCCTCAGGATTGATTCCTGGAATTAAAAAAGCCAGCTGGTAGATATTGGTTTAAAGAATTTATAAAGAGAGAAAAAATGACAGATCCGATTGCAGATTATCTGACCCGCATCCGAAATGCTGTAATGGCCAAACACAAAGTGGTGGAGATTCCTGCTTCCAATATGAAGAAGGACATGACCCGCATTCTGTTCGAAAAGGGTTATATCCTGAACTACAAATTTGAAGAGGAAGGTCCTCAGGGAAATATCAAGATTGCCCTGAAGTACAATCCCGATACCAAGGCGAATGCCATCAAGAGTTTGCAGCGCATCAGCAAGCCCGGTTTGAGGAAATACGTAGACAGTACAAACCTTCCCAGGGTACTTAACGGACTGGGTGTAGCGATTATATCCACCTCACAGGGGGTTATGACCGATAAGGAAGCCCGGAGCCTGGGTATCGGCGGCGAGGTCTTAGCATATGTATATTAATTGAATAAGAGAAGAAGCAAATGTCAAGGATAGGAATTTTACCCATCGACCTCCCCGCAGGTGTAAGCGTCGAGATAAACGGCGACAACCTGGTAACTGTGAAAGGACCCAGGGGGGAACTGCAGCAGCAGGTGGATAAAAGTATCACCGTGAAGGTGGAAGAGAACCAGGTGACGCTTTCCAGGAAAACAGAGGAGAAGGACCACAAAGCCAGGCATGGATTATACCGTTCATTGCTGAATAATATGGTCGTGGGGGTATCAGAAGGTTATACCATTCAGCAGGAGCTGGTGGGCGTTGGATACAGGGCCGAAGTGAAAGAGAACAACCGGCTGGAACTGGCGCTCGGGTATTCGCACGATATCATGATACAGCTGCCGCCCGAGGTTAAGGTGGAGGCAAAAACAGAAAGGCGTGCCAATCCGGTTATTACGCTGACCAGCATCGACAAGCAGCTGATCGGTGAGGTTGCTGCCAAGATTCGCTCACTTCGCCCGCCGGAGCCTTATAAGGGCAAGGGTGTGAAATTTGTCGGAGAACAGGTGAGGCGTAAAGCTGGTAAAACAGCTTCGGTCTAGGGCCCCCTTGCCAGGAAAAAGAAAATAAATAGCATAAATACAGTAATAAGATGGCTTTAACTAAAGCAGACAGAAGGCAGAGAATCAAGTACCGGATCCGGAAGCGGCTCGCAGGAAGCGGAGATCGTCCCCGGATGACTGTGTACCGCAGCAATAAGCAAATCTACGTCCAGCTGGTCGATGATGTAACCGGCCAGACGCTGGCATCGGCCTCCTCCAAGGAGAAGGAGATTGCCTCTCAGAAGGTCAACAAGATCGAGCAGGCCAAGCTTGTGGGTAAGCGGATTGCAGAGAAAGCAAAGGAAAAAGGAATTAACACAGTCGTATTCGACCGAAACGGCTATCTGTACCATGGCAGAGTAAAAAATTTAGCTGATGCTGCCAGGGAAAGCGGACTTAAAATATAAATAAAGATATGTCGACAGGTATCAGAAAAGTTAAGACGAGTGACCTCGAGTTAAAGGACCGCCTGGTTAGCATTCAGCGGGTAACCAAGGTAACCAAGGGTGGCCGTACCTTTAGTTTCTCTGCCATTGTGGTAGTGGGTAACGAAGAAGGCATTGTGGGACACGGACTCGGCAAGGCCAATGAAGTAACCACAGCCATTGCCAAGGGTGTGGAAGATGCCAAGAAGAACCTGATCAAGGTGCCCATCATCAACGGAACCATTCCCCACGAGCAGTACGGGAAATATGGCGGAGCCAAGGTATTTATAAAGCCGGCTTCCAGTGGTACAGGGGTGAAGGCAGGTGGTGCCATGCGTGCGGTACTGGAGAGTGTGGGTGTGAAAGATGTACTGGCTAAGAGTAAAGGCTCATCCAATCCGCACAACCTGGTAAAAGCCACCTTTGATGCACTCCTGGAACTGAGGGATGCCAACTCGGTTGCTCAGCAGAGGATGGTTTCTCTGAACAAAGTATTTAACGGATAATTCAATCATACGATGGGAAAAATCAAAGTTACCCAGATAAAAAGTGCCATCAAAAAGCCAGCCAGGCAGAAGCGGACCTTAGAGGCACTCGGTATCAGAAAGCTTCACCAGACCATTGAGGTGGAAGCCACTCCCCAGATCCTGGGAATGGTTCAGAAGGTTCTGCACCTGGTGAAAGTGGAGGAAGTCAAGTAGAAACATATATAGACGAAAGAAAATGGATTTAAGCAACTTAAAACCGGCAAAGGGTTCTACCAGGAATAGGAAAAGGATCGGGCGCGGACAGGGCTCGGGTACTGGCGGTACTTCCACAAAAGGTCATAAAGGACAGAAGTCCCGTTCGGGATACTCCCGCAAGACCGGATTTGAAGGTGGACAGATGCCGCTGCAGCGCAGGGTTCCCAAATTTGGTTTTAAAAATATCAACCGCAAGGAGTTCAAGGGGATTAACATTAGTACCCTTCAGGAGCTGGCCGGTGCACGGAAGATCACTGATATTGATGTGGATCTGCTGGTGGAAGCCGGACTGGTAAGGAAGAACAGCCTTGTGAAGATCCTCGGTAACGGGGAACTGAAAACTAAACTGAATGTAAAAGCCCATGCCTTCTCCAAATCAGCGGTAACGGCCATTGAAGCGGTAAAGGGAACAGTGGAAATTGTCTGATAATCAGATAAATAAAGAAATCGGATGAAAAAGTTTATTGAAACCATAAAGAACATCTGGAAGATTGAGGACCTGCGCTCAAGGATTATCTATACCCTTGGGATCATCCTGATCTATCGCCTGGGGACGCACATTGTTCTCCCGGGGATCGATCCGGTCATTATCTCCGAGCTGGCCGGCAACCGGCAGGGAGGGGCAGGGATTCTCGATCTGCTTAACCTCTTTACAGGCGGGGCCTTTGCAAGAGCCTCGATTTTCGGACTGGGGATCATGCCCTATATCTCCGCATCCATCGTGGTGCAGTTGCTGGGCATCGCTGTTCCTTATTTCCAGAAGTTACAGCGTGAGGGCGAGAGTGGAAGAAGGAAGATCAATCAGATCACCAGGTACCTGACGGTGGCCATTCTGATTCCCCAGGGTTTAAGCTACATCACCAGTCTTCGTTACCAGCTTCCTGCCGAGGCTTTTTCAGAACATTTCTCCCGCATGGCTGCCATGATCATCCTCACCGCAGGAACCATGTTTATCATGTGGCTCGGGGAACGGATTACAGACAAAGGAATCGGAAACGGAATCTCCCTGATCATTATGATCGGGATTATAGCCCGTTTGCCCCAGTCGCTGGGCATGGAGTTTCTTTCACGCCTGGAGCAACAGGGTGGCGGACTGGTCGCCTTTCTGGTAGAGCTGCTTATTATGTTCGTGGTTTTCATGGCTACGATCCTGCTGGTGCAGGGTACGCGGCGGATTCCGGTGCAGTATGCCAAGCGGATTGTGGGTAACAAGCAGTACGGCGGTGTGCGTCAGTATATTCCACTGAAAGTGAATGCAGCGGGTGTGATGCCCATTATCTTTGCCCAGGCATTTATGTTTATTCCCATCACCGTGGCAGGTTTTGCCAAGGCTGATGCAGCATCCGGTTTTGCAGCGGTGTTCAGCAATCCGGTTGGTTTCTGGTATAATTTTACCAATGCCATGCTGATTATCCTCTTCACCTACTTCTATACAGCCATCACTGTGAATCCCACACAGATGGCAGAAGATATGAAAAAGAACGGCGGGTTTATTCCCGGGGTAAAACCGGGTCGCAAGACCGCCGATTTCCTGGATAGTGTGATGTCCAGGATTACCCTTCCGGGTTCATTTTTCCTGGCCGTTGTGGCTATTATGCCTGCCTTCGCTATGATGGGCGGCGTAAACCAGAGTTTTGCCCAGTTTTTCGGCGGAACCTCCCTCCTGATTATGGTGGGTGTGATCCTCGATACCCTGCAGCAGATCGAAAGCCACCTGTTGATGCGTCACTACGACGGATTGACCAAGTCGGGCAGGATCAAGGGCCGGACCGGCAGTGCAGCTGCCATTTAAGAGAGTAGAACGTTCTTTGATGATATTAATAAAGACTGCGGACGAAATTGAGTTATTAAGAGAGAGCAATCAATTGGTTTCCAGGACGCTGGCCGAGCTTGCCAACTTTATCAGGCCGGGAGTGTCCACCGAAAAGCTCGACCAGATTGCAGAAAGCTTTATCCGCGACCACGGTGCAGTCCCCGGATTCCTGGGATACCAGGGTTATCCAAAGACGCTCTGTACCTCGCTGAATTCAGAGGTAGTGCATGGAATTCCTTCAGACAAGGTGATCCTGCAGGAGGGCGATCAGCTTTCGGTCGATTGTGGTGTGATAAAAAACGATTTTTACGGGGACACGGCTTTCAGCTTCGAAGTAGGCGAAGTCAGGGCTGAGATCTGCAGGCTTTTAGAGATAACACGCGAATGCCTCCTGAAGGGAGTCGAGCAGGCTGTGGAAGGAAAGCGTATCGGAGATGTGGGATATGCCATCCAGAACCATGCCGAGAGCAACGGCTACAGTGTAGTCAGGGAGATGGTCGGACACGGTTTGGGTCGTCATTTACATGAGGCCCCTGAAGTGCCCAACTACGGAAGACGGGGAACCGGCCCCAAATTGAAAAAGGGGATGGTGATCTGCATCGAACCCATGATCAATATGGGTCGCAGGCAGATCCGTCAGGAGCCCGACGGATGGACCATTCGCACCGCCGACAAGTTGCCTTCGGCTCACTTTGAATGGGCCGTGGCAGTTGATAAAGGGAAGGCCGATGTACTATCAACCTTCTCGTATATTGATAAGGAGTTAACAAAACAGAGCAAGTAAATGGCAAAACAAGCATCTATTGAGCAGGATGGTGTAATCATCGAAGCATTGTCAAATGCGATGTTCCGGGTGGAGTTGGAAAACGGACACATTATTACTGCTCATATCTCAGGAAAGATGAGAATGCATTACATTAAATTGTTGCCAGGCGATCGTGTCAAAGTGGAAATGTCGCCCTATGATTTGTCAAAAGGAAGGATTTCGTTTAGATATAAATAAGAACTCATGAAGGTAAGAGCATCTGTAAAAAAGCGTAGCGCCGGCTGCAAAATAGTCAGGAGAAAAGGACGCTTGTACGTGATTAATAAGAAAAATCCCAAGTTTAAACAGCGCCAGGGATAAAGATTTTAAAAAAAAACAATACAAAGCATTATGGCTAGAATAGTTGGTGTTGACCTGCCCAAAAACAAAAGAGGTGAAATAAGCCTGACTTACATTTATGGAATTGGTCGCAGCCGTGCGCAATCCATTCTTGATGCTGCAGGCGTCGATCGTAATATCAAAGTGCAGGACTGGAATGATGATCAGATTGCTGCCATCCGGAAAGCGATCAATGAAAACCCGGAAATCAAGGTGGAAGGTGAACTGAGATCCTCCATTCAGCTGAACATTAAACGACTGATGGATATCGGTTCTTACCGGGGTATCCGCCACCGTATTGGCCTTCCCACCCGCGGACAGAGCACGAAGAACAATGCCCGTACCCGGAAGGGAAGAAGAAAGACAGTAGCAAACAAGAAGAAAGCAACCAAATAAGAGTTAAGAGGTTATGGCTAAAAAGACAGGATCGTCAAAAAAGCGAACAGTTAAGGTTGAACCTATAGGGCAGGCGCATATTCACGCCTCCTTTAACAATATCATCATTTCCCTGACCAACAATCAGGGACAGGTGATCTCCTGGGCCTCATCCGGTAAAATGGGTTTCAGGGGTTCCAAGAAAAATACACCCTATGCTGCACAAATGGCAGCGCAGAACTGCGCCAAGGTGGCTTATGACCTGGGGCTGCGAAAGGTGAAAGTATTTGTTAAGGGACCCGGCTCGGGCAGGGAATCGGCCATACGTAACATTCATGCCTCGGGCATCGAAGTGACCGAAATTGTGGATGTAACACCGCTGCCGCACAACGGCTGCCGTCCCGCCAAAAGGCGGAGGGTATAATTCAGCCTTAAGGTATATACCAAGCTGGAGAGGATTATTAACAATTAATCAGATAAATAAATGGCAAGATACAGAGGTCCAAGAACCAAAATTGCTCGTAAATTTTCAGATCCCATCTTTGGGACCGACAAGTCGTTCGAAAAGAAGAACTATCCCCCGGGAATGCACGGGAACAATAAGCGAAGACGCAAAGCATCTGAATATGGTATTCAGTTGAAAGAGAAGCAGAAGGCCAAATATACATATGGGGTGTTGGAGAAGCAGTTCAGGAATATGTTTGAAAAGGCGTCCAGAAGTAAGGGTGTGACCGGCGAGGTGCTCCTTCAGTTGCTGGAATCCAGGCTCGACAACGTGGTTTACAGACTGGGTCTGGCACCCACGCGTGCTGGTGCCCGTCAGCTTGTTACACACAGACATATCACCGTGAACGGTGAGATCGTAAATATTCCTTCTTACACATTAAAGCCAGGAGATACGGTGGGTGTAAGGGAGCGTTCAAAATCCCTGGAGGTGATCACCGATTCACTTTCCACTGCCAGGTACGGTTCGTCATCATGGCTGGAATTTGATGAGGCTGCCATGACCGGAAAATTCCTGAACCGCCCCGAGCGGGAGGAGATTCCCGAGAACCTCAAGGAGCAGCTCATCGTTGAACTTTATTCAAAATAAAATAATCATTCCTATTATGGCCATTTTAGCTTTTCAAAAACCAGATAAGGTCATCATGCTTGAAGCAGATGACAGGTATGGTAAATTTGAGTTCAGACCTCTCGAGCCCGGCTATGGCATTACCGTAGGAAACGCCCTCAGGCGTATTCTGCTCTCTTCCCTGGAAGGGTATGCCATTACCAACATCAAGACCAACGGTGTGGAACATGAATTTTCCACTGTCACTGGTGTGATAGAAGACCTTACAGAAATCATACTGAACCTTAAGCAGATACGCTTCAAGAAACAGATCGATGATGTAAACGATGAAAAGATTGTCGTTACCATTACCGGCCAGGAGGAGTTCAAAGCCGGAGACCTGCAGCGTTTCCTCAGCGGATTCAAAGTGTTGAATCCGGATCTGGTTATCTGCCACATGGAGAAGGATGTGAAACTTCAAATGGAGATTTCCATCAGTAAGGGACGCGGATATGTGCCTGCTGACGAGAACAAACCGACCGAAGCCGAATTCGGACTGATCGCCGTGGACTCCATCTTTACCCCCATTAAGAATGTGAGGTTCGAAATCGAGAACTACCGGGTCGAGCAAAAGACCGACTATGAAAAACTGTTTATAGAGATAGAGACCGACGGATCTATTCATCCCAAGGAAGCCCTGAAGGAGGCGGCAAAAATTCTGATCTACCACTTCATGCTCTTCTCCGACGAGAAGATTACCCTCGATACCGACGAGAAATTTGCCAACGAGGAGTTCGATGAAGAGGTGCTGCATATGCGCCAGCTGCTGAAGGCCAAACTGGTTGACCTGGATCTTTCTGTTCGCGCACTCAACTGCCTGAAAGCAGCCGAGGTGGATACCCTGGGCGACCTGGTGAAATTCAATAAGAACGATCTGCTGAAATTCAGGAACTTTGGAAAGAAGTCCCTCACCGAGCTTGAAGAACTCCTGGTGAACATGAACCTGACCTTCGGCATGGATACAAGTAAATACAAACTGGACAAGGATTAAGAGCAATGAGACATAAGAAGAGTTTTAATCACTTAGGGAGGACGAGTGCACACCGGAAGGCCATGTTATCCAATATGGCAAGTTCGCTGATTATGCACAAGAGGATCGAGACCACAACAGCCAAAGCCAAGGCCCTCAAGAGGTTTATCGAGCCTATGATCACCCGGAGTAAAGACGATACAACCCATTCGCGCAGGGTGGTTTTTAGTTATTTGCAGGATAAAGACGCCGTTGCAGAGCTGTTTCGTGAGGTCTCCCCAAAAGTGGCTGACCGTCCCGGGGGATATACGCGGATCATCAGGCTGGGTACCCGCCTGGGCGATAATGCAGATATGTGCCTGATCGAACTGGTGGATTTCAACGAGAATCTGCTGGCCGAAAAGGTAGGAACCAGGAAGTCTGCAAGCCGTCGTCGTCGCGGAGGAAGCAAGAAGAAAGCGGAAGGAAGCAGTGCTGTTGCAACCGGCGCAGCAAAGACGGAAGTTGCTGATAATGAAGTTGTTAAAGAAGCTGTTGTCGAAGAAGAAGCTGTGGCTGAGGCAGAAGTTGTCGAAGAAGAGGCTGTGGCTGAGGCAGAAGTTGTCGAAGAAGAGACTGTGGCTGAGGCAGAAGTTGTCGATGATGCTGTAACAGAAGAAGACGAGACGGCCGGGGAAGAGGAGCACACCAAAGACGATGACAAAAAAGAAGCATAAAATTAATATGACTTCTTCTTAGAATATCCGGGGATAGAGTACCTTTATACTTTATCCCTTTTTTTTATTTCTCCGGGATATTTTGAGACAGGGAGGCCGGGGAATATCACCGGGCCTGCCTGCCCGTTTGCTACAAAAAAAGTCCGGCTTGCTTAAATACAAACCGGCGAACAAAATAAAAGTCTGATAACCAATAAAAATTTTTTAGATCATGGGACAAATTGTTGATATTCATGCACGTGAAATTCTCGACTCACGCGGAAACCCTACCGTAGAAGTTGAAGTAACCCTTGCCAGCGGTTTTGTAGGCAGGGCAGGAGTTCCTTCAGGAGCCTCCACAGGAGAAAACGAAGCCCTGGAACTGAGGGATGGCGACAAGAGCCGTTACCTGGGTAAGGGAGTTCAGAAAGCTGTCGAAAATGTTAATACGCTGATTGCTAAAGAGCTTGCCGGAATGGATGCCCTTGACCAGGTGGCCATCGATCAGAAAATGATAAGCCTGGACGGGACCAAAACCAAAAGCAAGCTGGGTGCCAACGCCATGCTGGGTGTTTCACTGGCAGTAGCCAAGGCGGCTGCCATGTATCACGATATGCCGCTTTATCGCTATATCGGCGGGACCAATGCCAAACACCTGCCCGTCCCCATGATGAATATTATCAACGGTGGATCCCACTCCGATGCTCCCATTGCATTCCAGGAATTTATGATTCGTCCCATCGGGGCAAGCAGTTTTAAAGAGGGTCTGAGGATGGGTGCCGAGGTTTTTCATGCCTTAAAAAAAGTATTGAAAGACAGAGGTTTAAGTACTGCTGTTGGCGATGAAGGAGGCTTTGCTCCCAAACTGGAAGGAACCGAAGATGCACTGGACAGCATTCTTAAAGCTGTTGAAGCCGCAGGATATAAGCCAGGAAAGGATATCACCATTGCACTCGATTGTGCGGCATCTGAATTTTATGAAAATGGCGTATATAACTATGCCAAATTTGAAGGTGAAGGCGGTGCTAAACGCAACTC
Organism: Bacteroidales bacterium; assembly: GCA_029210725.1. Classification (NCBI taxonomy): domain Bacteria; kingdom Pseudomonadati; phylum Bacteroidota; class Bacteroidia; order Bacteroidales; species Bacteroidales bacterium. The sequence goes on from JARGFM010000017.1 coordinate 23,167, forward strand.
GGAAGAGCAGGCTGCCTACCTGGCCGAATTGCTTGACAAATACCCCATCGATTCCATCGAAGATGGCATGGATGAGGCAGACTGGGACGGCTGGGTGATTCAGAACAAACTGATCGGCGATCGCTGCCAGCTGGTGGGTGACGATTTGTTTGTTACCAACGTGGAATACCTCTCCAGGGGCATTGAACTGGATTGTGCCAACTCCATTCTGATTAAGGTGAACCAGATTGGCACGCTCACCGAGACCCTGAATACCATCGAGATGGCGCACAGAGCAGGTTATACAACTGTTACCTCACACCGTTCCGGGGAGACGGAGGACGCCACCATAGCAGATATAGCCGTGGCTACCAACTCGGGTCAGATCAAGACCGGTTCCCTGAGCCGTTCCGACAGGATCGCCAAATACAATCAGCTGCTCCGCATTGAGGAGGAGCTGGGATCAACCGCGATATACGGGTATTAACTGAAGTTTTTCGCGAAGTAAGCAAAACCTGGAGGCTGTATCAAAAGGTACAGCCTCCTTTTCCAGATCGTCCGGGACAGGACGGTCTTTTTTTTTGGAACAAAAGCCAGTCTCTTTTGTCTGAAATAACAGATGCGAGAAGAAAAATAATCCGCCGAAAATTTGCGCGGACCATGTTATTATATTGACATATCTTCATATTTATATTATATTGTGTAACCCTAATTTTTTACTCACCTGATAAAACCTGAATAATATGTCAATCTTAAAAGAGAGGCTCCACCAGAAGATCGAAGAGTGGAGGCCCAGAACCAGAAAATTACTTACAGATTATTGTGATGTGGTGGTAGACCAGGTAACCATTGCGCAGGCCATTGGAGGCATGCGGGGTTTGAAAAGTCTGGTTACAGATATTTCTTACCTGGACCCCCAGGAAGGAATCCGGTACCGCGGATATACGCTGCCGGAGGTATTTGAAAAGCTTCCCAAGCCGCCAAATGCGGAGATGCCTTATGTAGAGGGCCTCTATTTCCTGCTGTTAACGGGCGATATTCCTACCGATAGCGAGGTAGCCGAACTGGTCGATGAATTCAGAAAGCGCCGGATCCTGCCAAGGTATGTGTACGAGGTAATTGATGCCTTCCCCTCCTTTTCACCCCCAATGGCCATCTTCTCCGCGGCTATTCTTACCATGCAGCGTGAATCGTTTTTTGCCAAGAAGTACCAGGGAGGGATCAGTAAGATGGATTACTGGGATCCTACTTTCGAGGATTCCCTGAACCTGCTGGCCAAGCTTCCGGAGGTAGCTTCCTACATTTATGCGAAGCTTTACCGGGATGGCAAACGCATCCAGTCCAATCCCAATCTGGATATGGGAGCCAATTTTGCCCATATGATGGGGATCCCTAAGCCTTACGATGATGTCTCCAGGCTTAATTTCATCATTCATGCCGATCATGAGAGTGGAAATGTCAGTGCTCATACCGGCCACCTGGTAGGAAGCTCCCTGTCGGATATTTACCTGTCCATTTCAGCCATGATCAATGGCCTGGCGGGACCCCTGCATGGACTGGCTAACCAGGAGGTACTCAGGTGGCTGCAGGACCTGGTGGAGAAGATGGACGGCCAGGTTCCCACCGAGGAGGAAATGAAGCAGTTTGTATGGGATACGCTTAATTCGGGTCAGGTGATCCCCGGTTTCGGTCATGCAGTATTGCGTAAGACGGATCCCCGCTACACCCTTCAGCGCGAGTTCTGCCAGACCCACATGAAGGACGACCTCCTTTTTCAGTACACCGATATGTTATACAAGGTGGTGCCACCCATCCTCAAGGAGCAGGGCAAAGCCAAGAACCCGTGGCCCAATGTGGATGCCCAGTCAGGGATCATCCACTGGCACTACGGGATCACGGAATACGAGTTTTACACCGTGCTCTTTGGTATTGGAAGATCCATTGGTATTACGGCCAACCTGATCTGGGACAGGGCCCTGGGTTACCCGCTGGAAAGGCCCAAGTCGGTGACTACCGATATGCTCGAAAAGATGGCCATGGAAGCCAGGGCCGCCAGGGGGGACAAAGCATCCAAAAACTGCAAGGAAGAATAGAGAGACCGGGAACCGTTTCCCGCAAGCTCATAGCATGAACCAGGAGGGTGGCAAAAGGAAACTATTCAGCCACCCTCCTGGCCTTAAAGCGTGTACCAGTCTTGATCCCGGAACCAGTCTTGATCCCGGAACCAGTCTTGATCCCGGAACCAGTCTTCTTTTCTGAGCCAGTCTTCATATATCATAAATTTCATCAAAGCCGGCAAAAGGGCATATCCTGTTTTCGGATTTTTTGCATGTAACAGAGTTGCAACTTTTTAACAAGTATCAGACATGCAATTTTAAATTGCCCATTTCTGATATAATTGTATAATATTGTAATTCAATATGTTATACCGGCATCAAAATATTTGGATAAAAACTAAAATGTAACAAATTTGAAAAATGTAATCCCTTTGTTACACCCGGATTTTGCCAAAACAGACTACCCGGCTTTCAGTCCCTGTGCAGAGCCTACAATGAACACCCGGGGCATAGAATGGCCGCCGCACGCCTCACAGGCCGCCGCACGCCTCACGGGCTGCCGCACGGCTCACGGGCCGCTTCTGATTTCCCCTGTTTTTTATCGGCAACATTTTCATCTGTTTATGTAATAAATTAGATCATTTACATCTATATTTGATCCGTTAATCTTTATAACCAAACTGTTTGTCAAAGTCAACATGGAATGGATTCCCGGAGCCATAGATATCCTCCAAAAGCATTTCATTTTGCTCCTGATTCTCTTTCTGCTGGTAAGTTTTGTGCTGCACATCCTTCTGTTCAGGATAAGGATCAGGAAGTTCCAACAGGATTACCACCGGATGAAGGAGCAGGAGCAGGAGTCGCGGGTAGTCCTGCAGCATCGTAATAAGTTGCGCGACCGGAACAGAAGCTATGAACAGAGCCTTACCTATGCCCAGCGGATCCAGGGTGCCATGTTTTTTACCTCGGGGCAGTTAAAAGCATATTTCCCGGAATCTTTTATTTATCAGAGACCCAAGGAGATTGTAAGTGGTGACTTTAACTGGGCCAGGAGGATCAACGGGAAGATGCTTTTTTCGGTGGCCGATTGTACGGGGCATGGTGTTCCCGGGGCTTTTATGTCGCTGCTTGGACTGGAGTATGCCGGTGCATTTAGTCCGCTTTACATCATCCGGGATCACGAGATCCTGGAGGTGAAGGGCGAGCGGATTATCGTCGGACCCGATTACGGATTGCAGCGGGGATTATTTCAGAACAGGAGCATGGAGATTCAGGAGAATGATATGCTCTACCTGTTTACCGACGGGTACCCGGATCAGTTCGGCGGGCCGGAGGGAAAGAAGTTTAAATACAGGCGTTTCAGGCACCTGCTGATGTCCATTCACCACCTCCCCATGGCTGAACAGTTGCGTAAACTGGAAGAGAGTATGAACGAGTGGATGGGCAACAGAGAGCTTCAAATTGATGACCAGACCATTATGGGTATCAGGCCAGCAAGTTTTTCATCTTCCTGATAAGCAGCTCAGTGGTAAAGGGTTTGGCGATATACTCATCCGCACCCCCGGCCAGGCAGTTCTCCCGGTCCCCCGCCAGGGCATTGGCTGTAACGGCAATAATGGGGACGTGACTATCCCCGGTGGATTCAATTTCCCGGATTTTTTTAGTGGCCATTATACCATCCATCACAGGCATCATGATATCCATCAGGATCAAATCATATTTCTTGAGCCCGAACATTTCCAGGGCCTGTTTCCCGTTTAAGGCCACATCGATCTGGCTGACAGCCTTACTAAGACTGAGCAGCACAATTTTCTGGTTAATCACGTTGTCCTCCACCAGCAGAATCTTGGCATCTTTCAGTGCGATCCCCCGTTTAACGGCTCTCTTTTCAAGTTGCAGGGTATCATGCTTCGGGATGCTGGATTTGGTGGGATCCTTGGTGAAATCCTGGAGAAAGCGGATGCTTGTTCCGTCCGCTACCCGTTCGGCCAGGATGGTACTGTCGATTTCGTGCAAAAGGATATAGGCATTAGCCAGATTGGAGCCGGGATGGGCATTTCCATGGTAAAGCGACCGGATGTACTCCACCAGGGAGCCGCTCTCATCGGTCTCCACATGAAATGCGAACTCCAGCCTGACCTGGCTGGGAGTCTCCTTCAGGGAGCGGATTTCCAGTTTCACCGGATTGCCGGTTACCCGGTAGTCATTGATGCCGTGAATAATATTGACAATCAGGGTACGTAAAAGGCTGGGATCGCCGATAATGTAGTGACCCAGATTATCGCTGCGCGAAATGGATATCTCATCGCCGGTTCCTCCGCCCGATTTCAGAATACTCACAGACTTCTCCAGGACCGAAGTCAGATCAAAGGAGGTGATGCTCTTCTGATAATCCACGATTCCCGAGGAGGCGATTTGAACAATCCTGTTCACATCTTCAATGAGCAGATTGGTGGAAGCCTTCAGGGTTTCCATCAAATCCTTCTGCTCCGAGTTCAGTCTTTCATCGTGTACCAGATTATTGATCAGGGCAATATTGCTGAGCGAGGTTCGAAGCTTGTGGGATAGTTTACCAATAAAGTCATCCTTGTTCACAATGGTCAATTCAGCCTGTTTCCTCGATTCCTGCAGGTTGTTCATCAGTTTACTGTTGATTCTTTCCATATAGACGGCAATCAGAATCACCAGGATATAGGCAAAGTAGAAGACCAGCGAGTTAAGCAAGTCCAGATGAATGGAGCTCTCAAAAAGCCCCAGTGAATTAATGATTATGCTTAGAATGCCCAGTCCAACGGGAACATAGATCCCGTGGCGGCCATTCATACTGACTGCCGCCAGGGGGAAGAGCAGATAGAATGCCAGTACCAGGAGGGAGGATACCCCTTCATTAAAAATGTAGGCATTCAGAAGCACAACCGCAGCCAGAACCAGGGCAAGCAGGCTGCTCAGGTCGATCTTACGGCCAGCGGGCACATAGAGGAACAGGAACAAACCCAGTCCCAAAGAAATTCCATGGACCACCAGGAGTTCATACCGGCTGGAAATTACCGCGTAAATGACGGACACCAGGAGCAGGAACATCAGGATCACATAAAAGAAATTGATCCGCCTGGCCCTGACAGCCAGGGACTGCTCCATCTGTTCATCTACCCGGAGAGAAACAAGTCTTTGTAGAAATTCAAGAAACATACAATTCCAAGATGTGGCTAGTTTTTCCAAAGAAAGTTAAAATATGATCAATCCTGAAAAATATTGGCTCTATTTTTGTGCCTGAAACACATTATAGTTAGTAATTTTGTGTTAATATAGTGAAAGACCGCAATATGAGAAGCTTTGTTTTTTTCATAGTACTGTATTTGTGTCCTTTGCTGCTTGCACAGGAGGGCGGGGAGAGGGAGATGGTTATGTATACTCCGGAGTTTGAGTTTACGGACGGGCTTTTTCCCAACTTTGAGAGTGTAAAAGCAAACAATCCCATTCCTCCGGCGCGCATCGTGACCGATGAGGATCTTGCCGACCGGGCTTTTTATGACAAAATAACAGCGCAGAAGGAGATTATTATCTACGATGACAATGGGGTGAAAACGGTCCTGAAAACGGAGGATATATGGGGGTACAGCCGCAGCGGAATCCTTTACATCAATGTGGGTTCCGCCTTTCACCGCATCAGCTTCATGGGAAGCATTTGTCATTTTGTTGCCACTGTAACCACCTACAATCCAAACTATTACGATCCTTACTATTACAACCCATACTACTCCAGCTCCTACTATTACAACCGCTACTCCATGCCCCAGTCGAATGTGGGAAGCACCGATCTCCGACAGTATCTGCTCGATTTCGAGACGGGCGATGTGTTGGAATATGATACAGAGAGCGTGGAGGTACTGTTGATGAAGGATCCCGAGCTGGCAGATGAGTATCATGCCCTTCGTAAGCGGAAGAAGAAGCAGATGAAGTTCGTTTTCATACGACGGTTTAATGAAAAGCATCCGCTCTATTTTCCGGCCGGCCAATTTTGAACACCTAATCCATAGCAAATAATGAAAAAGTATTATGCCTTCCTGCTACTGTTGATCCCTTTGATGCAGCTGCAGGCTCAAAGAGAGTATCTTCCCAACCAGGAGGACCTGGACCATTTTTATACCACCAAAACCTATGTAGTTTTGGAGAGTAATGCCATTTCGGACTATAACATCGAGATCCAGGATGCGGTGAACAAATTCTGGGATATCACGGAATTTGAGTTTCTCCCGATGAAAGATTTTGCCGGGAAGAGTAAGGATAAGAATGCCTCTTTTCTTTACCTGGCCGGAGTAAGTTTTGAGAAAGACAAATCAAATGCCCGGTACCAGTTCCTCTGTCTTTCCCTTGGAGGAGACCGGGTCTCCATCGATGATCTGAGGGATCTGGCCAATATTCCCATGGGCTACTATGGAGTGGACGGAGATCATTATGCCTACAAGTTGGGGATCATGATCCGCTTCCTCCAGTACCATGTGAGGCTGATTACCGGGAACCAGAGTATTGTCAGCCAGAATATATATAAATACTACAACGAGAATATGGCCGATTTGAGGGGGAAGACCCTTTATCTGGTTGATGAAGAGCTGGACCGGGATGTCAACTCGCTTTCGAAAATCAAAGCCCTCTATCCGGGCGAGGTCAAACTGGTGGACCGCGAGGCCATCAAGGAGCTGATTATGTCTGCGGATAAGAATGCAGTGGTGCTGCATAAGGTTGGACCCGAGGGAAAGAAAATGAATGCCCGGGTTTATAAGATTCTGATCGGGCTCGCAGAAGCCAAGTTTTATTATTTTGATTACCACAAAGTCAATTCAAAAAACCCGGATGCATTTCTGGCCAGCGATTTCAAAAAACTGGCCAGGGCCACCGAATAAAAGAGCAATACATGGCCGATAAACCATCCATTCCCAAAGGAACCCGTGATTTTTCGCCCCTGGAAATGGCCAGGAGGAACTATATATTTGATACCATCCGAAGGATCTTTCTGGTGCATGGCTTTCTTCCCATCGAAACACCGGCCATGGAGAAGCTTTCATCACTTATGGGAAAGTACGGGGATGAAGGAGATAAACTACTGTTCAAGATCCTGAATTCGGGCGATTTTAAAGCGAAACTGCGTCCGGGAGAGCTTGACGAAGTTGCCGGGAGCCTGGCGGGCAAAATTTCGGAGAAGGGACTGCGCTATGACCTGACGGTTCCCTTTGCCCGTTACGTGGTACAGCACCGCAACGAGATCACCTTTCCTTTCAGGCGTTTTCAGATACAGCCCGTGTGGCGGGCCGATCGCCCGCAGAGGGGCCGTTACAGGGAGTTTTACCAGTGCGATGTGGATGTCATCGGCAGTAACTCACTGCTCAATGAATTTGAGCTGATCCAGATCATTGATGAAGTTTTCGGGGCCCTGGGACTAAAGGTGGTGATCAAACTCAATAACCGGAAGGTACTGGCAGGAATTGCTGAGGCCATTGGGGCAACGGAACAAATGAGCGATATCACCGTGGCCATAGATAAGCTTGAAAAGGTCGGGCAGGAGGGGGTTATGAAGGAACTGGAACAGAAGGGCCTGAGCAGGGCTTCCCTGGAGAAGCTCGACCCTCTGTTGAAGACGGAGGGGACGACTCTGGAAAAACTTGCTTTCCTGGAGGAATTCCTGGCAGGATCGGAAAGCGGTCTGGAGGGCCTGGGTGAGGTACGCCTCCTGTTGGATTACCTGAAGAGCGATCCTGTAGGATCCGTGCTTGAATTCGATCTGACCCTGGCCAGGGGCCTGAATTACTACACGGGAAGCATCCTGGAGGTGAAATCGGCCGAGGCTGAGATGGGGAGCATCTGTGGAGGGGGAAGGTATGACGATCTGACCGGTATTTTTGGGCTGGAGGGTGTTTCGGGAGTGGGCGTCTCCTTTGGCGCCGACCGCATCTATGACGTCCTGCTTCAGCTGGACCGCTTCCCGGAACGGGCTGCCCTGGATACACAACTGCTCTTTGTGAACTTCGGAGAAACAACAGTAAAGCACATCCTTCCCATCCTGAGTCTTCTCCGGAAAAACCACATCGCCTCTGAACTTTACCCCGACGAGGCCAAGATGAAAAAGCAGCTCAACTATGCCGACAAACGCCATATTCCCTTTGTGGCACTGGCAGGTGAGCAGGAAATCAGGGAAGGGGTGCTTACTCTTAAGGAAATGGACTCGGGCAGGCAGGAGAGGCTCACCCCGGAGGAGCTGGTAGAAAGATTATCCTCTGCCAAATAACATTTCATATTCCATCACCGGCTCATTTTTTTTTCTGTACTTGGATTTCTAATTCTCAAGGATATGGATAAGGTGCATAAGGATAAGGATAAGGATAAGGTGCATCTGGTAAGCACAGAGGAAATCGGGTGGAAGAAGTTTGAAGAGATCATTTCGGGAGGAACAAAGATTGTCCTGTCGGACGAGGTGATTAAGAAGATCAGGGTCTGCAGGGACTATCTGGATCGGAGGATGGAGCATACGGATGAGATCCTCTACGGGATCAATACCGGCTTCGGCTCCCTCTGCAATAAGATAATATCGGCGGAGAACCTGGGATTGTTGCAGAAGAACCTGGTGATGTCGCATGCCTGCGGGCTTGGGGAGGAGGTCAGTGAGGAGATTACCAGGCTGATGCTCCTTCTGAAAATCCAGTCGCTCTCCTACGGGCACTCCGGAGTTCAGGTGGCCACCGTGGAACGCCTGGCCGATCTCTATAACAACGATATCCTGCCGGTGGTTTATACCTATGGTTCGCTGGGAGCCTCGGGCGACCTGGCTCCCCTGGCCCATATGAGCCTGCCCCTGCTGGGCATGGGTGAAGTGAATGTGAAAGGGAAACGGAGAAAGGCCGCGGAGGTCATAAAAGAGATGGGCTGGGATCCCATTGAACTGAAATCCAAGGAAGGACTGGCCCTGTTGAACGGAACGCAGTTTATGAGTGCCTACGGGGTATACCTTTGTTTAAGAGTCTTTAAGCTCTCCCGGCTGGCCGATATTATCGCAGCCCTGTCGCTGGAGGCCTTCGACGGCAGGATCGAGCCATTCCATGAATTGATTCAGCAGATCCGGCCCCACCAGGGACAGCTGGTCACCGCCCGGAGAATCCGGTGGCTGCTGGAGGGAAGCGAGTTGATCGGCCGTCCCAAGGCCCATGTGCAGGATCCTTACTCCTTCAGATGCATCCCCCAGGTTCACGGAGCTTCCAAGGATTCCATCAACTACGTGGCCTATGTGTTCCGGAATGAGATCAATGCAGTTACCGATAATCCCACCATCTTCCCGGAGGAGGATCTGATCATTTCTGCCGGGAACTTCCATGGTCAGCCCCTGGCCCTGGCCCTGGATAATTTAGCCATCGCCATGAGCGAGATGGGGAATATTTCCGAACGGCGAACCTACCAGCTGGTGAGCGGCTCCCGGGGCCTGCCGCCTTTCCTGGTGGCCAATCCCGGCCTCAATTCCGGATTTATGATTCCCCAGTATACGGCAGCCTCCATGGTTAGTCATAACAAGCAGCTCTGTACCCCCTCATCGGTCGATTCCATTGAATCGTCGCAGGGTCAGGAGGATCATGTCAGTATGGGGGCCAATGCGGCTACCAAAGCCTATCAGGTGATGCTGAACCTGGAACGGATCCTGGCTATTGAACTCTATAATGCAGCTCAGGCCATCGAATTCAGGCGACCTGTGCGCACCAGTCCCTTTATGGAAAATTTCCTGAAAGAGTACAGAAAAGGAGTATCATTTGTGGAGGACGACAAGGTGATGTACCAGGATATCGATCGCAGTGTGAAATTCCTGCAGGAGATTGAACCGGACCTGCCGGAGGACCTGATCATGATGCGCGACTACTCGCCTGAAGATATGCGCTAGGGACCTTAATAGGGACAGGGTAATGACCCCATTGTAAAGGGCTCATTATCTGTTCCTTTATTTCCGGATCCTCCGCCCTGGCTGCGCCTTCCCTGTCCGTCATCGCGTAGTTTATGCAGGAGATGCCGGCGGAAATCCCACTCCACCTTGCCCAGTTTCAAAACCTTTTTGGCCGGCAGGGCATCCAGGAATTTCCCCTGGTAATACTCCCTTTCAAGCTCTAACCGGCTCTCTTTCAGGTTATAAACCTTTCTGAGGGTTTCCAGGATCTCCTTGTCGCTGAGATTGTCCGCATTTTTATGGGCATAGGTCCAGGTATTACGCTCATCCTCAACCAGTTTCATCTTCCGGTTCTGGAAGTCATTATAGAGTGGCCAAAAAGCATTGCTTTCCTTATCGGTCAGTTTCAGCTCTTCCGTGAAGTAGGCCTTTCGTTCCTCGTTAAACTTTTCAATCTGCTCCTTCGACTGGGCAATCAGATTACCTGAAGTGCAAAACAGGAACATGGCGGCGCTAAGAAAATAAAGGATTCTGGTTTTCATAATATTACGTCTTTTCACTATTCAAAAATGAGATCCATTTCCACGTCATTGATGGCCAGGTATTCGATGGCCTGAGAGGCAAATGCTTCCTGCTCATCCAATTCTCCCGACTCTTCTTCCTCCAGAAGTTCATAGAGGAAGCGGTCATCATCCAGGACCTGCATCTGTTCCAGAAGGGCCATATCCGGATAAAGACTCTCTGCTCCGGTGGAGGAGCTGAGCCGAATGATCGAAGAGGTAATCAGGGCCGCGGCCAGCACTGCTGCAGCCGTGGCCATCCAACGGGTGACTGTTCCGATCTTTCGAACCGGAACTCTGGAGGATTCTTCCTCTTTAATTCGCGCATGGAGCCGATCCGAAAAGCTTTCAAAGTACCCTTCAGGCACTTTAAATGGACTTTTCTTCAGCGCTTCCTGCTGCAAATCCGGTTTTTTATGATCCATTTTCATTTCTTATTCAGGTATTGGTTTGACTATGATGGTTGTAAAAGGTTTAATCCTTGTTCAGCATGCTTTCTATCTTTTTAACGGCATGGTGATAAGAAGCTTTCAGGGCACCTACCGAAGTACCCAGTATCTCCGACATAGCTTCATACTTCAGGTTGTCAAAATATTTCATGTTAAATACGATCCGTTGCTTTTCGGGCAGCCTGAGGATCGCCTTTTGTAATTTCAGCTGAATATCATCCCCGTTAAACCAGGGATCGGCTTCCAGCTTATCAAACATCTGCTCCTCCATATCTACCCAGGGGGCAAAGGCCTTCTTCTTTTTCTGTTTCAAAAAGGAGAGGGCCTCATTGGTGGCGATCCGGTAAAGCCAGGTGTACAAACCCGATTCGGAACGGAACGAGCCCAGGGACCGCCATATTTTGACCATGGTGTTCTGCAACACATCATCTGCATCCTCATGGCAAAGCACAATTTTACGGATATGCCAGTAGAGCCGCTCCTGGTATTTGATCACCAGCTGGTTAAAGGCAAGTTCTTCCTTGCCCAGGGTATTAAAGCCTTCGATTATCTCTCGGTCTTCCATTCCGGCATATTCCTTCAGACGATGATTGTTAGATTTGTTTCGGAGTGATGAGTTTAATTAAAAGAATTTAATGGTTTCCGGCTTTCCTTCCCCGACTTTAAAATCCTTGACCATGGAATAAGAGGAAGATTTATGGTCGTCCCTTCGGAACACCACCCGGTAGGAACCGGGCTGAAGGAGATAGGACTGTACCCTGGTTTTCTCCTGAAGGTTCATCACCCAGAGTTGCTCTCCGGAGGTTTTCATCTGGTAGAGGGAACCCACTCCCGGCTGTCCTGTATTGAAAGTGACGTACCCGGGAGCCGGAATCTCCACGGTGGTTGTATTACCCTGGCTGATCTCCAGGTCATGAAGCTCCATAACCGGGAAAACAGGTATCAGCAGGTCATAGGCCCCCACCAGGTATTTCTCCATAGTCCCCATTTCCTGCATATTGATTAACTCCTGATCGCCGGCCCGTTTCACCAGGACTTTTTCACTTTCGTAGGCATCCCCTCTGCGCGTGCGGATATAGAGGTAGCCCTGCGGGGCCTCCACCGAAATGGTATTGTGCCTGCCGGCCACCAGCCTGACACTATCGATCCGTATGGGCGGAATGGTCTGTAATCCGATATCGTAGGTGACCATAGGATTCAGGGAGAGGGTATCCGGATTTCCTTTAGCATTGAGGGTATGGATCATGTAATAATGGATGATTCCTGTATAGCGCTCGTAGAATGTCATATTTACATCCGTCTCGGTGGGCCTCTGCTGACTATCCAGCAGATTCACCTGGGCCGAGGTTGTATTCAGTGCCTGGCTGATTACCTTTTTCAAAGCTTTCCGGTACTCTTCCCGGGTGGGAGTGTCATAATACTCCCCGATGCAGTCAAAGGTTTTCCTGAATCCCGGATCGCTCCCGATCCCGATCACAAAAGGCCTCAGGATAATTCCTTTTTTCTGAAGATCGAGCGAAACCTGGCAGGGATCACCATCGCAGGCTTCTATTCCGTCAGTGATCAGCACGATGATATTCCGGCAGGTTCCGCAGGCAGGAAAATCTTCCGGAGCCTGAGCCAGGGACCAGGCGATGGGAGTGGTACCCTTGGGTTGAATCCTGTTCAGGGTCTCTCTGATTTTGTCGGCATTCAGGCGACCAAAGGGAACCTCCAGCCTGGTATCGCTGCAGTCCTGCGGGGAGACCGGGCTCTGGTGGCCGTAGACCCGCAGGGCCAGTTGCAGATCTTCCTTTTGTTCCAGGGTATCGAGCATTTCAAACAGTATGTCCCGGGCCAGATCAATTTTCAGTTCCCCTTCCCACTGTCCGGACATGCTGTTGGAGGCATCAAAAATAAACAGGATGCGTGAGGTAGGGGCTTCGCCGGCGCTCACCCTTTGCGCATGCAGCAGGCCGGCCTGATCGCTCAGAGGGAGCGCCCAGAGGCAGAGGAGCAGCCAAAAAGCGCTTTTACATAAGGTTCCGGTTCTGTTCTTCATAGCAATAAATCGAGTAATCCCGCCTAAAAGTACGAATTCCGCTTCAGAACTCAGGTGGAGTTACCAACAAAACCTATTCATACAAAAAAACGCCTGGTTCATCCATGAAATCAGGAGCTTGAATAAAAAATCTAACATTTACGCGGTGACAGGTAAAGGAATAAAGATTTTTTAAGTATCTCGCTTCAAACCTTCGGACTAATCTGATTGATGCGAAGAAATACATTGCCTGGCAGCAGGCAGACAGAGTTAATCGGGGCGATGATCCTTGTCGGAGTCTTGTTTTTCATATGGCTCGGAGCCAATGATTTTCGCATCACCCCTTTCAGGCTGGAGGAGATGGGCCAGGTCGTACAGCGAGATATCTGCTCCAGGTTTTATGACCTGTCGGGCGACGGAGTTGCAGAACAGATACATTTCCTTGATTATGGAGATTTCGCAACCATCGAAGTTTATTCCCTGGAAGGACGGCTTCTCTACCTGACAAAACTGGAGGGGAAGTTTCCGCACAAAAGATACTTCCATATTTTCGGCGATCATGACCTGGATGGAAAGGGAGAGAGTTATTGCATTACCCGCTCGGGCGACAGTCTTTTTTTAAACCAGCTGTACAACTTCAGTAATCTGACTTCACAACTTGACAAAATATACCTGGATACAACCATGCAACGGAACGGCGGATATGATTATTCTATGCCTCAGGGTTTGGTTGCAGACCTGGATGGCGATTCCCTAGGGGAGGTAGTATTCGGAATTCATGGAGGATATTCCCTGATCCCCAGAAAGATATTTGTGTATCATCCGGAGACACGGGCCCTGCAGAGTTCAAGAGATATGGGTGTAAGCTATGCTGGATGGTCCATCTTCGATCTGGACCAGGATGGGAAGAGTGAACTGATTACGGGATCCAGATCCACAGAAAATTTCGGACCTGACGAAAATATGATTTTCGGTGATCACCAGGCCGGGATCTTTATTTTCAACAGCGACCTCTCTCTTCGCATATCTTCCCTGCTTTACGAAGAAGGAAGGCCCTATGTGACAGCTTTTCCCATAGTGAGTGGCAAGGATACCCTGCTCTGCTCCCTCCTGCATATGATGGAGGCGGAAGAGCATGATTCCCTCTGTATCTATGATTTGTCATTAAAGCACCTTAAATCCGTTCCGGTTCCAGATAAACTAGAGCTTAGAGTTTACATCTTCGGGGCGGGTGGTGACAGGAATTACTATATGGGAAGAAGCAGCAATCTTTACCGTTTTGATGCAAAAAGGCTGGATATTTCACCCGTAAAAAGAAAGGGTTACCTGTTGAACTCTCGTGAGCAGGATCCCGGTTTTGACCTGCAGTATAAATTTCTCCGGTTTAACAATCAGATTACCCTGGTTGACCAGCACCTGAATAGCTGCAGTAATGAGTTGACCATCCCGGGATCAATCTTGGAGATGAACCTGTATAGTGCTTATGGAGATCAGGAAAGGATTTATGCCCTGCATGATGATAGAGCCCTGACCAGCAAGATGATCAGGCTGTCGTATAGAAACACCTACCCCTTCAGGCTGGTGTTTTATGGTCTGGCTTTTCTTATTTGCGGGATCTTATTCTATGCGATCATTTGGGGGGCTCACTACCTGTATTTGAGAAGAAAGATGTTCGAATACAGGCTACAGCTGGCTGAGCTGAAATCGGTCCATAATCAAATGCACCCTCATTTTACCTTTAACGTTCTCAATGCCATTGGTTCATTCATTTATTCGGAAGAGCGGGATAAGGCCTATCGTTACCTGAACGATGTTTCCGACATGCTGAGAGTGGTCCTGGACACCAGTCATCAGTCCTTATGGAGACTGCAGGATGAACTGGAGTTTATCCGCTTATATATAAAACTGGAGAACGTAAGGTTTTCCGGTAAATTCATTTACCTGGAGGAGATTGACAAAGAGGTGGACCCTGAAAGCCTGGTCCCCAAAATGATGATCCAGACCTTCGTGGAGAATGCCATCCGCCATGGTCTGTCGCAGAAGGAAAAGGAAGGGGAGTTGAAACTGGAGGTAACACGGACAAACAGAAGCCTCCGGATTACTATCGAAGATAACGGAATTGGCAGGATAGAGGCCAGACAGTTTTACAGGAACGGATCCGGAAACGGGATCCGTTTTGTGGAACGCTATATGGAAAACTATAACCGCATATATGGGAAGGGATTTGCAATTCAAATATCGGACATCCTTGACTTTCAAGGTCATATATCTGGTACCCGGGTACATCTGATCCTTCCGCTGCAACTCAAAACCAATGAGGTATGAAAAAGGAAATTGGCATATTAATCGTGGACGATGAGGATCAGGCAAGAAATTTGCTGAGTGCCATGATCGGTGAGATGAAGGGCTTCAGGGTGGCCGGCTCGGCTTCAGGTGTCGATGGGGCTATAAAGATCCTGGCGGTGCAGGCCATTGACGTTATCCTGCTGGATATCCAAATGCCCGGTAAGAACGGATTTATGCTGGTAGAGTTTCTCAGGGAGGCAAGGATTACCCCTGCCATTGTATTTGTTACTGCTTTCGAAAACTATGCCCTGAAGGCCATTAAATCCATGGCTTTCGACTACCTGCTGAAACCGGTTCGTAAAGAAGAGTTATCTGAAACTCTGCTCCGTTTTCAGGATGAGAAAGTAAACTGGGAACTTACGGATTATATAGAGAGTCTATACAAAACACTGGAAACAAAAAGGAAACTGGTATTCTCCGATCACAAAGGCATTTTTATGCTGTCCCCTGGAAAAATAGTCTATTTCGAAGCCGAAGGAAATTACACCTATGCCATGGTAGATTCGGGAGAAAGTTTTTGCATATCCAAAAATATCGGGGCCATTGAAGAAAGTCTTCCCCGCAACTTCATCCGCATCAGCCGCAAACATATTATCAACTTACAATTCCTGACCCGGGTCAATAACAAGAATCATCTTTGCATTTTGGAGGGAGACGATCCGGTGAAACTAACATTTTCCAGGAGCCGCCGCACCGCTCTGGAAGCCCGGCTGCTGGACGTTTAGCCTGAGGATCGGAGCAGTTTAATCGAACCTGATCCGGATCGGAGCTGATCTGGGTTCCTAGCGCTTTAACACGAGCAGTCTCTCCGTCTGCCAATAACTTCCGGTATGCAGGTGCAGCAGGTAGATGCCGGGTTCCAGGTGATCCAGGCGCAGCTCCAGCGGGGATCCGGACCAGGGCAGGGTGTTCCGGTTCAGAATTCGGCCATCCGGAGAGTAAAACATCAGTTCCAGCGGTCCGGGGGGAAGCTGGTCCGCAGCTATCCATATGGCCTGCGTGGCCGGATTGGGATAGATCCGGAACCGCGGCGCCTCTTTCTCAGGGATGGATGTTTCATAGGCATTCAGCTGAATATCCAGGAGGCTTGCCTGGTAGTCGTTTACCGTCACCGCCTGGAGGGTGTCGTTGAAGTAACCCGGAGAGGAGACAAGCAGGTCGTAAACCCCTTCCTTAATCAGCCTGTAGAAATCACCGTGAGTTTCGGAGCTGTACACCACCGAGCTGGTGGTGTCGTGGTCCTCCACCGAGATTCGTGCCTTCAGCGGGGCGCCGCTCTCCCGGTCGCTCACCTTCCCCCGGATCCCGTAGAGGCACTGCGAAATATAGTTGATCAGGGAGCGCCGGTTAATGTCCCAGTGATGTTCCAGTTCTGCCGAGGGCAGAAGAAATTCGTCCGACAGTTCCAGGGTCACCTCCCTGCCTCCCAGGTAGTAATTCACATAGTCCTGACGGGTCCCCAAGGCCACGTACCAGTCCCAGCCGTTGGTGATTCCGTCGTCGGGCCATCCCCACATATAGTCGGGATCCACCGCCATGGCCTCATCAGCATATTCCCTGGAGATAAAACGGTACCAGTTATCATCCACATGCCGTACCGGAGTGTGGTCCCAGGGATAGTTCACCACTTCGGCTCCGTTGTGCAGGTTGGCCGACAGGGTGAAACGGTGCTCCCTCAGGAATTCCATCATATACCTGTTCTCCAGGGCCCGGCCTGTGGTATCATCGGCTTCGCCACTCCCCGGGTTCGGGAAGTCCCGGTTCAGATCGGTTCCGTCCCTGGCGTTGCGCACCGAATTCCGCAGTGAAAGGTTGTTATCCTTGGAAAAGCTGCCATCGGGATTGGCCAGGGGATTGATCCATATCTGCAGTCCATCCACCAGGGTACTTATCTCGCTGTCCGTGCCATAGCCACTGAGCAGAGTGCCGGCAAGGCGCAGCAGCAAAACGAATCCTGCCACTTCGTTGCCGTGCATGGTGGAGCTGTACAGAAAGTTGGCCTCGGCTTCATCCTCTCCCACCCGGTCGCTGATCTTCAGGGCCAGCAGCAGCCTTCCCTCCTGGGAGCGGCCAAAGGTGTCGAGCCTGCAGATTTCCGGGTAGGAGGAGGCAAAGCCCTGCATCATCTCCAGGTACTGGTCGTAGGTGGGATATTTCAGGAAGGTGCGTGCTTCGGTCAGGTCGAGGGCCATATCACTGTCGTCGAAACGGACCGACTTGGTCCATTGTGCATGCCCGGGAGCAACTGCCAGGAGGACCGGGAGGACAAACAGGAGCAGCTTCAGGGAAGCGTTGCGGACCATCCGGCGCCCCATCATACTCCGGCGCCCCATCATACTCCGGCGTCCCATCATACATTAAATCTGATGTGAAGAATATCGGCCTCCTCCACCACGTAGTTTTTTCCTTCCACCGATAATTTGCCCTTATCCTTGCAGGCCTGCTCCGAGCCCAGGGTAATAAAATCTTCATACTTCATCACCTCGGCACGGATAAACCCGCGCTGCAGGTCCGAGTGTATGGCCCCGGCCGCTTCGGGGGCCAGGGCACCCTTCCGGATGGTCCAGGCCCGGATCTCTTTGGGGCCCACGGTGAAAAAGGAAATCAGGTTCAGCATGGAGTAGGCCGATCGTATGAGCTTGCTCACCCCCGGCTCTTCCAGTCCGGCATCGGCCAGGAAGGCTTTGCGGTCTTCCTCGTCCTCCAGTTCGGCAATCTCCGATTCCAGACGGGCCGCCAGCACCAGGATCTCGGCCTTTTCGCCGGCCAGGTATTCCTTTACCTGATCCACATAGGCGTTGCCTGCGATGGCCGCCTCATCTTCCACGTTGCACACATACATAAGCGGCTTGCTGGTCAGCAGAAAGAGGTCTTCAATATATTTACGGTCCGTTTCGCTCACTTCCAGGGTACGGGCATTCTGAAAATCTTCCAGGTGGTCCTTATATCTTGCCAGCACTTCGAGCCCTCTTTGGGCATCCTTATCCCCTGTTTTGGCAATCCTGGCCAGCCGTTCCATCTTTTTTTCCACCGACTCGAGGTCCTTGACCTGCAGTTCCAGGTTGATGGTCTCCATGTCGCGGACCGGGTTCACCGATCCGTCGATATGGGGCAGCTGTTCGTCATCAAAACACCGGATCACCTGAATCAGGGCATCGGTATTCCGGATATCGGAGAGAAACTTGTTGCCCACACCTTCTCCCTGGTTGGCCCCCCTGGCGAGTCCGGGGATATCCACAATTTCGACAGAGGCCGGGATGATCTTTTCAGTGGGCTGGAAATTCTCCAGCTTATAGAGCCTGGGTTCTGGCACATTCACCATTCCAACATTGGACTTACTGGAGGTAAAGGCAAAGCTGGAAGTTTCCACCCTGGTATTGGACATACAGTTGAAGAGTGTGGATTTGCCCACGTTGGCTACCCCGATAATCCCGCATTTTAGTGCCATCTGTGTTAAATTTGGCTCAAAATTAGCAAAAAAGAACCACCACCCGGTGACCTGTTTTAAATATTAATGGGTAATTTTGGGCTTCGTTCTAAAACAGCAAATTCATGAACCTTCAGATTCACAGCCTCGCTTCAGACAACATTCGTATCCTTGCCGCTGCCATGGTGGAAAAGGCCAGATCGGGACACCCGGGTGGAGCCATGGGCGGTGCCGATTTTGCAGAGATGCTTTATTCCAGGTTTCTCCGCTTTGATCCGGACGATGGAGCCTGGCCGCTGAGAGACCGTTTTTTTCTGGATCCCGGGCATATGTCGCCCATGCTCTACGGAATACTGGCGCTCACCGGGCATTATTCCCCGGAGGAGCTTCGCTCTTTCCGGCAGTGGGGAAGTCCCACCCCCGGACACCCCGAAGTGGATGTGAAGCGTGGGGTGGAGAATACCTCCGGACCGCTTGGACAGGGCCATACCATGGCTGTGGGAGCGGCCATTGCGGAGCGCTTCCTGGCTGCCCGCTTCGGGGAGTGGCTTTCCCACAAGACCTATACTTTTATTTCCGACGGGGGCGTTCAGGAAGAGATTTCACAGGGAGCCGGCCGTATAGCGGGTTTCCTGGGCCTGTCGAACCTGATCATGTTTTATGACTCCAACGATATCCAGCTCTCCACCCGGACCGAAGAGGTTTCGGCCGAAGATACTGCCGCCAAGTACAGGGCCTGGAACTGGAGCGTTTGCCTGATCGACGGCAACGATCCTTTCCAAATCTTCCAGGCACTGGAGTCGGCACTGTCCGAAAAGGAGCGTCCCAGCCTGATCATAGGAAAAACCATTATGGGCAAAGGGGCCCTGGATGAGAACGGAAACAGCTTCGAAGGAAAGACCTCCATGCACGGGATGCCATTGTCGGAAGCCGGGGCCTCTTTTGAGAAGACCATCGCCAACCTGGGAGGGGATCCGGAGAATCCTTTCGTGATTTTCGGGGAGGTCCGGGAGGCCTACCATGCGATCCTGGAAGAGAAACGGAAGGAAGCGGCCAAAAAAAGGGCGGAACAGGCGGCCTGGGAAAAAGCCAACCCGGCACTGGCTGAGAAGTACAGGAGCTTCCTGGAGGGAAAGCTCCCGGAGATTGACTTCGCGGCCATCGGGCAGAAGGCCGGGGCACCTACCCGTGGAGCCTCCGGAGCGGTGCTGGCCAGCCTGGCCGGAAAGATCGGGAATATGATCGTGGCTTCGGCCGATCTTTCGAACAGTGACAAAACAGATGGGTATCTGAAAAACACCAGCGCTTTTAAACGTGGCGATTTCAGCGGCTCCTTCCTCCAGGCAGGAGTCAGTGAGCTGACCATGGCCGCCATGGCCAACGGAATGGCCCTGCATGGCGGAGTGATCCCGGTGATCGGGACCTTCTTTGTGTTCAGCGATTATATGAAGCCCGCGGTCCGGATGGCTGCCCTGATGCAGCTGCCTGTAAAATATGTGTGGACCCACGATGCCTTCCGGGTCGGAGAAGATGGTCCCACCCATCAGCCCGTGGAGCAGGAGGCACAGATCCGCCTGCTGGAACATTTGAGAAATCACCATGGCAGGCGCTCCATGCTGGTCCTGCGTCCGGCCGATGCCCTGGAGACCTCGGTAGCCTGGAAAATGGCGCTGGAAAACGAGGCTTCCCCCACGGCACTGATCCTCTCCAGGCAGGGAGTAAAGGATATTCCGGCCCTGCCCGGCTCTGACAGGTACACCGATGCGCTGCAGGCGGAGAAGGGAGCTTATGTGGTGCTGGACTGTAAGGGGACTCCCGATGTGGTGATGGTGGCCTCTGGTTCGGAGGTATCCACCCTTCTGGCGGGAGCAGAACTGCTGATAAAGGATAAAGGACTGAATATAAAAGTGTTATCCCTTATTTCTGAGGGACTCTTCCGCGACCAGCCAGAGGAGTACCAGGAAGAAGTGATTCCCTCAGGAGTTCCGGTGTTTGGACTTACGGCCGGCCTGCCTGTGACCCTTCAGGGACTGGTGGGAGAACATGGAATCGTGTTCGGACTGGAAAGTTTCGGTTATTCCGCACCCTACCAGGTGCTGGACGAAAAGCTGGGCTTTACCGGTGAGAATGTTTGTAAACAGGTGAGTGCCCTGCTGGGGGTGTAAGATGTGGGGGTGTAAGATGCTTGCATTCGAAAAAGACAGGATTATGGAAAGAAGCCGTTTACCCTGGGCAGGAATTTTAGTGCTGATGGCAGTAGGGTCGGTATCGCTGCAGGGACAGAAGATCCCGCCGCAAAAACCCAGGCTGATCGTGGGGATCACGGTTTCGGGAATGCAGTACGACTACCTGTCGGTTTACTGGGACAAGTTTTCGGAGGGCGGATTCAAAAAAATGGCCACCACCGGAGCCAACTGCAAGAATGCCCGGTACAACTATCTGATTACCGATCCGGCAGTGGGTTTTGCGTCCATTGCAACGGGCACCCGGCCCAGCGAACATGGGATTGTATCGGATTACTGGTACCACCGCCTCTCCAATGAGGTCGTCCACAGCATCGGGGACAGCGAACAGACGACCCTGGGAGGATCCTACGGGACCGGAACCTACTCCCCCCGGGCCCTGCACAGCCGCACGCTGTCGGACCAGATCAGGGTGCAGAGCCGTTTCAAATCGCGTTCCATCGGAGTTTCCATGGACCCCGGGGCAGCGGTGCTGATGGCCGGACATGCCGCTTCGGGGGCCTACTGGCTCGATCCCGTGCGTGCCAACTGGGTCACCAGCAGTTATTACATGGACTCTCTTCCCGCCTGGGTGAATGAATTTAATGCCAGGAACTTCCGGGATCTCTATCTGGAACGGACCTGGGAGACCCTTCGTCCCATCGCCGATTACGAAGAAAGCATGCTGGATAATAATC
This sequence comes from Bacteroidales bacterium, assembly GCA_029210725.1. NCBI lineage: Bacteria > Pseudomonadati > Bacteroidota > Bacteroidia > Bacteroidales > Bacteroidales bacterium. The sequence continues at coordinate 44,840 of JARGFM010000017.1, forward strand.
CTTATGAAACAGGGATCCACGGGCAGATTACCTTTCCCTATGATCTGGCCCGGATCAGCTCCGACGGTAAGGGCGGAAAGGACTACAGCATACTGATGAACACCCCCTGGGGGAACACCTATACCAAGGACATGGCCATCGCGGCCATCGTTCACGAAGAGCTTGGTCGGCACGAATACACCGATTTGATCCACATCGGATTTTCGGCTACCAAATACCTGGCCAATCACTACTCCACCTGGTCGGTGGAGACACAGGATATGTACCTGAGGCTGGATGCAGACCTGGCTCATCTGCTTCAATTTCTGGACGAGCAGCTTGGCCTGGAAAATGTCCTGATCTACCTGACCGCTGAAAATGCCCTGGCGGTGGACCCGGACTATCTGGCCGAAAGCCGCATCCCCTCTGGTTTTTTTAACTACCGGACCAGCATCTCGCTTCTGAAATCTTATCTGAATGCCATTTATGGAAGAGGCGACTGGGTCACCTTTTATTATGCCCAGCAGATTTATCTGAATCACCAGCTGATCGAGGACTCCAACCTTTCCCTGGAGGATGTTCAGGATAAGGTGGCCCGGTTTATGGTGCAGATTAACGGGGTCTCCAATGCCCTTCAGGCTTATGTATTGCAGCAGAATTACTTCACCGACGGGGTTTTGAACCGGATACAGAATTCCTATTACCAGAAGCGCTCCGGGGATGTGATCCTCTACCTGACCCCCGGATGGGTGGAGCACAGCAATTTGGGAGACGGGGTCTACCAGGAGTTCAGGTATGCTCCCCACGTACCCCTGATCTTCTATGGCTGGAAGATAAACCGGGTGAGTATCCCCTCCCGGGTGTCTCCCACCGATATCGCCCCTTCCATTGCATCCTTTATGGAGATTTCCATGCCTGATAATGTGACGGGCGAGGTGATCCGGGAGTTGGTTAAGTAAGGCTTTTATTGAAGCTGTCCCTGGATTCGCAGAAGACTTTGATCAGGCCGGGATCTTTCTCCACGGCATTTCCAACCACAATCATATCGGCCCCGGCCCGGAAAAGCTCCAGGGCCGTTTCCGCGGAACGGATCCCGCCACCCACCATCAGGGGAAGTGAAATTCCCTGCCTGACGGCACTGATCATAGTGGGGGCAACAGGCTGGACCGCACCGCTTCCTGCCTCCAGGTAGAGGGCTTTCAGTCCCAGCATCTCTCCGGCCATGGCAGTGGCTACGGCAATATCTGTCTTATCTCCGGGTATAGGCCGGGTGTGGCTCATATACTCCACCGAGCTCGCCGGCCCGTTTTCTATCAGTATATATCCGGTGGGAATCACCTCAATTCCGGTTCTGCGAAGGTGGGGGGCTGCCAGCACGTGGTTTCCGATGAGGAATTCAGGATTGCGTCCGGAGATCAGAGAGAGAAACAGGATTCCGTCTGCCAGCTCCGACAACTGAAAGACATTTCCCGGAAAGATAAAGACCGGCAATCTGGTCCCCAGCTTCAAAGCGGTAATGCTTATGTCAATGGGTTTAAAGAGGATGCTTCCGCCTACCAGCAGAAGGTCGGGCGGATGCAGATTGATCAATTCAATCAACTCCTCCAGACTCCCGTTGTCATACCCGTCGGGGTCCACCAGCAGAGCGATCCGTTTCTTGCTCCTGTCCTTAAGCTCCTGATAGAAACCGTTCATTTCTTGACGCACCAGACCAGGGCGTAATTTTCGTGTTGAAGATACTCCATTTCAAAGCTTTCATCCCCGTTGCCATTCACCACATGGCCTTTCATAAAACCGTGCTCCTCCGGTACGAAAGGCGCGATGGTGATACCGTCCCGGAAGTTGATGTCCTGTTTGTCACAAATCTTGTACAGGGCTTCTTTGGCACACCAGTGCAGGTAGAGGTGAAACTTCGACAGCTCCGGATCCCGGGTGATGGTCTCCCGTTCGTTTATGAATTTATTGGCCACCTTGCTTATCTTTCCGGACATGTACTCCAGGTCGATCCCTACGCGCTGGTCTTTGCTGATCAGCACAGCAGTCAGGTTATTCGAGTGGGAGATGCTGATGTTGTGAGTGTTGCCTCTTACGAAGGGCTTGTTTTCGGAATTATAGAGGATCCGGGTATCTTTCCCGATCATGGTTTTCACCAGTGCACGGACGCTGAGCCATTCAATTTTCCTGCTGATGTTCCTGAAGCTGTCGAGTTTTGTTTTCTCTACTTCAACCAGGTTGACCATGCCGTAGAGTGTATCAAAATCCTCCGTTATCTCCCACACACCTAAATGGCAATCCGGTAATATTTCTGTTTTCAAAAATACTCCCACAATATCTCGGTTAGATCCCCGGAGAGGGGTGACTAAGTTAAACAAATTTGATTAATACTTCCACTCGGTGGTTTCGATCAGATGCAGGATGTCTTCTCTGAGGAATTCTATGACCGGGTTCAGAGAATCGCGGTTGGGCCTGCAGTTGAAATAGAGCGAGCCTCTCAGGAAATGATCGGTACTGTCGGTGATAAAGAACTGGACCGCGGATGCCACATCTCCCTGCAGATCGTAAATCATTCCGAACCGCCTGTGATCCCTCTGGATGAACGGGGTTTCATCGATCCCGTATGCCTTCACCGTATGTTTGTAAACCAGTTCCCGGCTATCGGTAATCAGCTCGTTCAACCGGCCATCCACCGCTACGTAACTCAGGTGGATCTTCCCGTTGAGCTGGGGAACGGAGACATTGATCCATCCATCTGCGGCCCTGGGGCCACTGTCTTTCTCTATCAGGGCATAGTCGGGGATCTCGAAGCGGTAGGCGTCCTGCAAGTCGTACAGATGGTAGGCTTTTTCCGGGTAACTGATCTTCAGGTACCCCATGGGTTTGGGGGTATAGGATTGCTTGCAGGAGGCGGACAGTAGCAGCAGGCAAAGGGCCAGGATCTGCCATCTCCCCGTACCCGGGTTCCTGTCTGTGAGTCCCGCACCTGTCTGTGCTCTGAGTTTCTCTGAAACTCTCCGTCTTTCCGGATCTCTCCGTCTTTCCGGATCTCTCCGTCTTTCCGGATCTCTCCGTCTATAGCTTTTACTCATGCTTTCTCCTCTGCGTATTCGTTCTTCACTGCGTATTCGTTCTTCACTGCGTATTCGTTCTTCTCCGCTTATTCGTTCTTCTCCGGGTTTTTTAAAAATACCTTCACCTCTTTGATCCTTCGCTGGTCCATGGCCATCACGGTGAACTGGATCCCTTTGCAGGGCATCATATCATTCAGGCGCGGAAACCCGCCCTTTAATTCGAGCAGAAGTCCGGCCACCGTCTCCGCATCTCCCTTTACCTCGTCGAAGAGTTCGTCGTCCAGCTCCGTCACCTTATAAAAATCATTCAGCAGTGTTTTCCCGTCAAATATATAGGTGTGGGAATCGATCCTCCTGTAGAACTCTTCCGTGCCGTCCGATTCGTCCGTAATTTCACCCACCACCTCTTCCAGGATATCCTCCATGGTGACGATCCCTTCCGTACCCCCGTATTCATCCACCACAATGGCCAGATGAATCTTTTTCTCCTGGAACTCCTTCAGGAGGTCGTTGATCTTTTTGGTTACGGGAACAAAGAAGGGCTCGCGGATCAGCTTCTGCCAGTTGAACATGTTTTTTTGCCTGATATGGGGCAGAAGGTCCTTCACATACAGGATCCCCTTCAGGTGATCGAAGGTTTCTTCGTAAACCGGAATGCGGGAAAACCCCGATTCGATAAGCACCCGGATCAGGGTGGAGAGATCGGTTTTTAAATCCACAGCCACCACATCGGTCCTTGGTTTCATGATCTCACTCACCTCCAGGTTGCTGAAGCGTACAATTCCCTCCAGCATCTCCTTTTCGTTTTCCACCACATCGGTGGCCAGATCGAGCGCCTCCGACAGGTCCTCCATGGAGATATTCTGCCTCTTTTTGGCCAGCCTGCGGTTCACCAGGGTGGTCGAGCTGACCAGGATAAAGATCAGGGGTTGAAAAATTTTGTCCAGGATCATCAGCGGGCCCGCCATCCGTCTGGCGACCTTCAGGGCAAAGCGGTTGGCATAGACCTTGGGCATGATCTCCCCGAAGAGCAGCAGCAGGAAGGTGATTATGACGACCTGGATAAAAAATCCAAGCAGGGGTGCGTGCGAAAAGTTAAAGATGGAGCTGGTGACAAAGGAGGCAATAATTACAATGCCAACATTAATAAAATTATTGGTAATCAGTATATTAGCCAGAAGCCTCTCGGGCCTTTCCAGCAAATAAAGCACCAGGGTCTCCTTGCGGGAGGGGTGCTCCTTCAGATCAGAGATGTGCATGGGGCCCAGGCTGAAAAAGGCTACTTCCGAACCTGAAATCATGGCCGAGAAGAAAAGCAAAACAGCCACGACCACCATCGCGATGATGGCCTCCGAAGTAAGAGGCATCAGTACCGTTTGAAGCAAAATGACTGAAAAACCTGGTTCCATCAAAACGGAAGATCATCCGGTCCGTTGTCCCCTTCATCAAAAGGATCATCCTCCGGCCCCGTCTCCCGGGAGGGGGAGCGCTCCTGTGCCTGTGGTTTATCCTGGGAGCTTTGAGCTCCGGAAGAAGCCGGGCTTGTTCTTTCTGTGTATCCGCCACTGCCCTGAGTATCCCCGTCTGCATCGTCCGGCTTCCGTCCCAGCAGTTGCATCTGGTCGCCCACAATTTCTGTGATGTATTTCTTGTTCCCGTCGGCATCCTCATAGGAGCGGGTTTTGATCCGTCCCTCAATATAGATCTGGGTCCCTTTCTTCACGTACTTCTCCGCCACCTGTGCCAGTCCCCGCCACAGCACGATGTTGTGCCATTCGGTGGTGGAGACACGCTCACCGGCCTTGTTTTTATAAGTCTCGCTGGTGGCCATGGGAAATTTCGTAATGGCCGTTGATTCATCCAGGTACCTTGTTTCGGGGTCCTTACCCACGTTCCCCACAAGGATTACTTTGTTTACTGACATAGATTGTAATTAAGTATGGATTCAAAGATACTAAATTTTGACTGATTCAAGGTACCTTTGAATCAGCCGGGGTACCGGATATTGATCCAGCTGTCCCACGGGTACAACGATCCAGCCTGCAGGGAGGCCGGCACCGAATGAGGGCAGTTCGACGTGGATAAAACGGGCGTGAATGGTGCGATGCGACAGCTGATGCCGGATCGTGGGGGAGAGCTGCCGGATCGTCGGGGAGAGTTGATTGATTGTGGGGGAGAGCTCCTGAATGCCTGACTCCCCTCCCCGGTAGAGCGCTTCGATTTCCTGCACCATCTCCGAATCGCTCTGCGGGGCCTGGTATTCGGCCAGTGGAAACTGGTAGAGCGACCTCCAGATACCGGAGTCGCCCCGTTTCTCCAGGATGGTTTCCCCCCGGGAGGTCATAATATAGAAATAGAACCAGCGGTTTACCGGCTTTTTTCCCCGGATCTTTACCGGAAACTGTTCCACTGTTCCGCTAAGCCGGGCATGGCAGCGGTCAGAAAGCGGACACTCCTGGCACCGGGGCGATACCGGGGTGCAGAGCAAAGCCCCGAAATCGATCATGGCCTGGTTGTGCTCCCCGGGATCGGAGCCTTCGAGCAGCTCCGTGGCCAGGGCATATATCTGCCTTTCTCCCGCGGGAGTGTTGATGGCTTCCCCGATCCCGTATAGGCGGGCAATAAGCCGGGAGACATTTCCATCGACCGCTGCCAGGGGCTCTTTGTAGCACCAGGAGGCGATGGCCGCCGCGGTATATTTCCCCACCCCCTTCAGAGCCAGTAATCCCTGGTAATCAGCCGGCATAACCCCGTTCATCTCTTCTGCCACCTGCCTGGCTGAAGCATGCATATGGCGTGCGCGGCTGTAGTAGCCCAGTCCCTGCCACAGCCTGAGCACTTCATCCTCCCGGGCCCGGGCCAGGGTTCTTACATCGGGAAACGCTTCCAGAAAATTTTTCAGGTATGGAAGTCCTTGATCCATACGGGTTTGCTGCAGTATTACCTCGGCCACCCAGGTGCGGTAAGGGTCTCTGGTCGAGCGCATGGGAAGGTCTCTGCCATTTTTTTCATACCACCCTCGGATTTTTCCGCCAAATTTCATTACATTCGCCTCCGCAAATTGATAATACTCTTATTTATAGCGTACTAAAATAAAAATTAATTCAAAACAATTTCATATTCACGTAAAAGTATTTATATTTGCAATTCGCAACGTAGAAACTAATGTAAATCATTGATAATTAAAGGTTTTTTAAAATGACTAAAGCAGATATCGTAAACGAGATTTCCAAGAACACGGGAATAGAAAAGGTAACTGTCCAGAAAACTGTAGAAGCTTTCATGGAGACAGTGAAAGACTCACTAAGTAAAGACAAAAATGTATACCTAAGAGGATTTGGAAGTTTCATCGTGAAGAAAAGGGCCAAGAAAACTGCCCGTAATATTTCCAAGAACACGACCATTATTATTCCTGAACACTCCATTCCTGCTTTCAAGCCAGCCAAAACTTTCGTTAGCAAGGTAAAAACCAATGTAAAGTAAAAAAATCCTGAGATGCCAAGCGGAAAAAAAAGAAAAAGACATAAGATGGCTACCCACAAACGTAAGAAGCGTTTGAGGAAAAACAGGCACAAGAAGAGGAAATAGATACGTAACCTCCTTAATGAACTAAACCTAAAGCATCCGGACAGGGCTTTAGGTTTATTTCTGTTTTATAATCAGCTTAATCTTCATAAATGCAGATATTGTGAGCAGTGAATTGGTAATCAACTCTACGAATGAGAGGGTTTCGATTGCTCTACTTGAAGATGGTAAGCTCGTTGAATTAAATGAATCATCGCTTAAGCAGCGCTTTTCGGTAGGAGACATCTACCTGGCCAGGGTAAAGAAGATCATGCCCGGGTTAAATGCTGCATTTATTGATGTGGGTTACGAGAAGGATGCTTTTCTTCACTACCTTGATCTGGGCCCACAATTCAGTTCCCTGAACAAATACCTGGGACAGGTCCTTGACAAGAAGGGACGGCCTATCCCCATCAGTAAATTCAAGCGTCTTCCTGATATTAACAAACACGGGAAGATCAACGAGATTCTCAAGCAGGGGCAATATATCCTTGTACAAATCGCCAAAGAACCCATTTCAACAAAGGGTCCGAGGCTGACTTCCGAAATTTCCATTGCGGGAAGGAACATCGTTTTGATGCCCTTCTCCGATAAAATTTCAATCTCTTCCAAAATCTCCTCCCAGGAGGAGAAAGACCGGCTTAAAAATCTCCTGCAGGCCATCCGGCCGCAGAACTTCGGTATCATCGTGCGTACCGTGGCTGAGGGAAAAAAAGTGGCCGAGCTGGATAATGAATTGCGTAACCTGGTGAAAAAGTGGGAACAGTCGTTCGACCACCTCACCACCAAAGGGATCCCACGCCTGGTTATCAGTGAACTGAGCCGTGAATCGGCGGTAGTCCGCGATCACCTGAACCGAAATTTCGACGGCATCCATATCAGTAACGAAAAGGTGTACGGCGAAATAAAAGACTATATCCGGGAGGTGGCTCCCGAAAAAGAGAAGATCGTCAAGTTATATACGGACAAGGAACCGATCTTCGACAAGCTTGGGGTGCTGAAGCAGATCAAAGCGGCATTTGGAAAAACAGTCTCATTTAAGCAGGGGGCCTACCTGATCATTGAGCATACCGAGGCTCTTCATGTCATTGATGTGAACAGCGGGAACCGTTCCCGTTCATCCAGCGACCAGGAAACCAACGCCGTGGAGGTAAACCTCTCAGCGGCAGATGAAGTAGCCCGCCAGCTCAGGCTGAGGGATATGGGTGGCATTATTGTGGTCGATTTTATCGATATGCACCGGCAGGAGAACAAGCAGAAACTTTTCGACAGGATGAAGGAGGCCATGTCGGCCGATAAGACCAAACACAACATCCTTCCCCTGAGTAAATTCGGCCTGATGCAGATCACCCGTCAGCGTGTGCGCCCGGAGATGCATATCGAAACCGCCGAAAACTGTCCGACCTGCGCGGGAAGCGGAAAAGCTCAACCGCCCATTCTCTTTCCGGAACTGGTCAAGAACGAGCTTTCCCTGCTGATCACCGAGAACCAGAGTAAGAAACTGGATGTGGCCCTGCATCCCTTTGTGGCCACCTACCTGACCAAAGGCTTTAACTCGGAGGAGCGCAAGTGGCGTAAGGAGCTGAAATGCAAGATCAAGATCAACGCGTTGGAATCGCTCCATTTTCTGGAGTACAGGATCTACAACGAACAGGGTGAAGAACTGCGCCGGAAACGGCACTAAGCAGTAAACATTTCGCTTTGAGAATTGTTTAGCATTGGTGATAATAACTAAAGAATTCATGAAGATCAGAACGATACTAACGGGCGTGGCTGTCCTGATGGCCACTTCCGTTTTTGCACAGGTGGAGGATCCGGTAAAATGGACCTTTACCATTCAGAATGTAAACGGGCAGGAGGCCGAACTGGTCTTTTCTGCCGATATCGATCATCCCTGGCACCTCTATTCTGCCCATCTTCCCCCCGGAGGGCCCATCCCCACCAAACCCTGGTACGATGAATCGGACTCCTACAGCCTGGTGGACGATATTATGGAGGTAAGCAAGCCCAAAGTCAAATTTGACGAGGGCTTTCAGATGGAGGTGGGTACCATTGAGAAAAAAGCCGAATTCAGGCAGAAAGTAAAATTTGAAGGTACTGGCACCCGGACCGTAAGCGGCGAGATCGAATACCAGGTGTGCGACGACGAGGTATGTCTGCCTCCGATGTCTGTGCCCTTTACCTTTGAGGTGAACATCGGTGGTGAAGCCGTGGAAGCAGCTGCTGAGGCCCCCGGAGAGCTCGCTGCATCAGAGAGCGGTGAGGACGGCCCGGCGGAAACCCCGGGAGCCGGGACTCCCGGAGAGGACGGCCCGGAGATAAGCTTTGGAGCTGCGGCCGGTGAAGAGGATGGTACTGCCGTGGCAGGGGTTCCCGCCCTGGAAGATGAGCGCTCGCTCTGGCGCTTCTTCTGGCTGGCCTTCGGACTGGGGCTGCTGGCTCTGCTGACCCCCTGTGTCTTCCCCATGATCCCCATGACTGTCAGTTTCTTTATGCAGGGCAGTGCAAGCAAGGCCCGCGGGATTTTCCGGGGACTGGTTTTCGGACTCTCCATTACGGCCATCTACACCCTGCTGGGAGTCATCGTCAGCATTTCCAACGTGGGCCCCAATGCAGCCAATGCGCTGAGCACCCACTGGATTCCCAACCTGATCTTCTTTGCCCTTTTTATTGTATTTGCCTTCTCTTTCTTTGGCATGTTCGAGCTGGTGCTGCCTTCCAGCTGGTCCAACAAGGCCGACAGCCAGGTGGATAAAGGCGGACTGGGGGGAGTCTTCTTCCTGGCCGTGACCACCGTTCTGGTCTCCTTCTCCTGCACCGGTCCCATCGTGGGTGCGCTGCTGGTCGAAGCGGCCGGGGGACTGGCCCTGAAGCCCATCCTGGGAATGTTTGGCTTTGGACTGGCCTTTGCCATTCCCTTCACTCTTTTTGCCATCTTCCCTTCCTGGCTGAAGGGACTGCCCAGGTCGGGTGGCTGGCTCAACGCCGTCAAGGTGGTGCTTGGCTTTATAGTACTGGCTTTCAGTATGAAGTTCCTGATGGCCCTGGATCCCACCAATAAGATACTGACCCGCGAGCTATACCTGGCCGTCTGGATCGTACTCTTCTTTCTGCTGGGTTTGTACCTGCTGGGAAAGATCAAATTTGCCCACGACAGCGACCTGCCGCATGTTTCCGTGCCCCGCCTCCTGCTGAGCGTGGCTTCCTTCACCTTTGTGGTTTACCTCTTCCTGGGACTTTTTGGTTACGAGCTGAAAACCATTTCGCCCCTTCTGCCGGCCAAGTCGCCCAATGGGATCGATCTGACACAGCGGGCGGTCTACAGCGGGACTCCCCTGGCAGCAGCCGATCAGCAGGAAGAGTGCACCCCGGTCAGGCATGCCGGTCTGTTTCATATGCCTTTCGGCCTGACAGGCTTTTACAGCCTGGAAGAAGGACTGGCCTGTGCCAGGGTAAGCGGAAAGCGGGTCCTGATCGATTTCAAGGGTCATTTTTGCTCCAACTGCAAGAGGATGGAAGCGGCTGTATGGTCCGACCCGGAAGTGCTCAGCACCCTGCGGAACGACTTTGTGATCGTGGCTCTCTATACCGACGACCGCACCCGGCTCCCCGAATCGGAGTGGTACACCTCGGAGGTGGACGGGAAGGTTAAAAAAACCATCGGACAGCAGAATATCGACTTTGAAATAGCCAACTTCCGCACCAATACCATCCCGCTCTATGTGATTATGGATGCCGATGGCGAGGTATTGGGCGAGCCCAAAGGCACCGACCTGGATGTGGCGAGCTATCTGAGCTGGCTGAAGGGCACAGGCTGATCCGGATACACAAAAACTGATCCTCATGGAAACGGGCGACTATAAATTACTGATCGTGGACGATGAGGAGGATCTTTGCGAAATTCTCCAGTTCAACCTGGAAGGAGAGGGTTTCCAGGTGGAAGTGGCCTATTCGGCCAGGGAGGCTCTGAAGAAAGATATGGAATCCTTCCATCTTATTCTGCTGGATGTGATGATGGGGGAGATGTCGGGCTTCAAGCTGGCCAAGTTGCTCCGGAAGGAGCGCGGGCTGTCCGTTCCCATCATATTTATTACCGCCAAAGCCGCCGAGGATGAGTTACTGACCGGTTTCAGCCTGGGAGCCGACGACTATATTACAAAACCCTTTTCCATCAAGGAGCTGATTGTCCGGGTAAAAGCCGTCCTGAAGAGGACTTCCCGGGAAAAGCCCGGGGGAAAGTCGTCCGTCACGGTAGATGACCTGGTTCTGAATCTGAAGAAGCGAAAACTAAAGATCAAAAAAGAGGAGATTGAGCTCACCCGGAAGGAGTTTGAAATACTCACCATGCTGGTGAAAGCCGAAGGCCATATTCATTCCAGGGAGGAGATCCTGGAGCGTGTATGGGACGAAGACGTGGTGGTCAGCAAGCGGACCGTGGATGTACATATCACCCACCTGCGGAAAAAAATGGGAAGCTACGGGAAATACATCAAGAACAAACAGGGCTATGGCTATGCCTTTGAAAAAGATTAGTTCCATGAGTTTCAGGCAGCGTTTATTTCTTTCTTTTTCAGCCATTTTTACAGTTTTTACCCTCCTTGTCCTGGTTTTCCAGTACGAGCGCGAGAAGAATTTCAAGAAACTGCAGCTGGAAAGCACCCTGGATAATATCACGGAGATTGCTCATAAATATTTGGAAAACAAAGCGATTACCCGCTCGGGCCAGTATATGCTCATGGACTCTATTCTGGAAATCCTTCCGGCCCGGAACATCCGCCTGACCATGACCGACCGGGGGGGTACCGTGTTGTACGACAGCGAGGTTCCGGATTACAGCTCCATGGAAAACCATTTGAGCCGGACTGAGTTTCAGGAGGCACTGGAATCCGGTTCGGGCGGAAATATCAGAAAATCGACCACCACCGGGAAAAGTTACTACTATTATGCGAAACGTTACCCGGAATACTATATCAGAACCGCAACCCTCTATGATGTGGGGATCAGGGACCTGCTGAATGTGGAGAGTCTGTTCATTTTCTACCTGGCCCTGCTCTTCCTGGCGACCTCCATTGTCCTGTTCTATATGACCCGGAGGTTTTCGGAGACCATTAATAAACTTAAGGATTTTACGATCCGCCTGCGCGGCGGCGAGGAGATCAATGAATCGTTCCAGTTTCCCAAAGATGAACTGGGGATCATTAGCACCCAGATCACATCCTTATACAAGGATTTTAATGATGCACGGAAGAAGCTGGTGATCGAGAAGAACAAATTGTACAGCCATCTGAGCGTCCTAAACGAAGGGATTGCGTTTTTCTCCCCGCAGAAGGAAAAAGTGCTGGCCAACAACCATTTTATACAGAACCTGAACCTGCTGTCGGAAAAGTCGGCCCTTACCGCCGAAAAAATATTCAAGATCCGGGAGTTAAGACCGGTGATAAAGTTTATCGACCGGCACCTGGAGGAATCCAGTATGCTCCAGGAGGACGAGCTTCCACATATGGACATGGATCTGCAAAAGGGCAACCGCTACTTCAATGTGAAGTGCTTCTTTTTCCAGGATAAAAGCTTTGAGATCGTCATCCTGGATACGACCAAACTGGAGAAGCGAAAGCTGATCAAGCAGCAGATGACCTCCAATATTGCCCATGAACTGAAAACGCCTGTGGCCACGGTGATGGGATATCTGGAGAGCATCCAGCATGAAAGCATCACACCTGAAAAGAAAGATTACTTCGTGGAGAAGGCTCATGCCCAGGCTCAGCGCCTCTCGGAACTGATCGATGATCTCTCCACCCTCAACCGGATTGAGGAAGCAGGCGAGTATTATGAGTTAAATCCCGTATCCATAACGCAGGTGGTGGAGGAGGTCCGGGAACAGCTGAGAATGAAACTGGACCAACACCATATCCAGGTACATCTGGATCTTCCCGGGAAACTGGAAATCGAAGGAAACAGATCCCTGCTGTTCTCCATCTTCTATAACCTCTTCGATAACGCGATCAAATACGGGGGCGATCACATCCAGATCTTTCTTTCCAGCTACCTGGAAGATAAAAAGAACTACTACTTCTCCTTTGCCAACACAGGTAAGGGTATCGATGACATCCACCTGAACCGCATCTTTGAAAGGTTTTACAGGATCGACGACGGACGTTCCAGGAAGACCGGCGGGACCGGCCTGGGCCTGGCCATCGTGAAGAACGCCATCCAGCTGCATAACGGCGAGATCTCCGCCAGGAATTACAGGGACGGGGGACTGGAGTTCCTCTTCTCCCTGGAAAAGTAGCGTGGCGGCCCCCGGACAGTTTAGTTTGATCCCCGGAATGTTCATCCAGTCTCCGTACTGTTTTGTTTGGTCCCCGGACAGTTTGGTTTGATCCCCGGACAGTTTGGTTTGGTCTCCGGACAGTTTAGTTTGGTCTCCGGACAGTTTAGTTTGATCCCCTGACTGTTTAGTTTGATCCCCTGACTGTTTAGTTTGATCCCCTGACTGTTTAGTTTGATCCCCTGACTGTTTAGTTTGGTCCCCGGCTTGTTCAGGATTTTGTGAACGGGAGGATCGCATCGGTTTCTTGGAGGGTTTAAAGAGGGTTGGGGGGGTCGTTTCCCAAAATTTGGAGCGAACAAGGCTGTTACATTTTGTGATTATGTTGCATTTCTTATTTTCTTAACCTTTCACGGAGAGTCTTGTAACAGTCACAAATACAATGAGATATAAAACATCAGGCCTGAAATGGCAGATAAATGGGAAGTAATAGTATTAACAGGATATAACCTGGTTGTTACCACCAAAAAACCGGAAAATGAATACCCCCTTTCTTTCCTTCGGGCAGATGTCTGAATTGTTCAACGTGGAGCATGATTGGCTTTTTGAGAAGTTCCTGGGAAAGTTGAATTCGCACAGGCATTTAATACTCACTGCGGATCAGCACTGGGGGATACAGCAATATGTAGAAGAACTGGGATTCCAGCTGGAAGAAAAGCACCGGGATATCCAAATCTGTTATATAGATGTGAGACTGGCTCAGACATCTGCATCCTTTCTCGACCTCTTCCAGACCATGCTCCGTCAAAAATTCCAAGAGGTGGTACAAGTGGAAGAAGTCCCCTCTGGCAGTGTGGCATCGCTCAGGCTGCCCTCTGTCATAGCCCGAAAAAAAAGAATTCGTGTGGGGGTCTTCCTGTCCAATGTCCATTTGTTTCACCGCTTCAGGGATGCAGATTCCTTCCTGAGAATATTCAGACGATATTCCATAAATCAAAAGAATTGCATTTTCTGCCTCTATGGTATTAATACGGTTCATTTCAGGAAACTGGTCCACGCTCCCGGCCCCCTTTCCGGCCTGGGCCAGCTTTTTGAGTTAAGGCACGATCCTGCAAAACACCGGTCTGCCGGCATTAGAAAGCTTTTCCACGAAAACAATAAAAGGATGGGCTATCAAATTTCGATCCTGATGTCCTACATCGTAGACAACCATCCATTCTATCTGAAGCTTTTTGCCTGGCATGTATTGATCAGGACCCGGAACCAGTGTACAATGAAGATCATGGACGTGGCATTGAATGATCTTCTCCTTCATTTTGAGCCTCAATTCCTAAAGACCGTGGAAAAACTAACACCCAGGCAGTTAAATTATTTGCATGCCCTGGTGAAGGAAGGTTCTAAACTCTGTTCTCAGAAAACCATGAAGGCTTACCAGCTTGGATCGTCCGGTCATGTCTCCCGGATTAAACAAAGCCTGGAAAGCAAGGAAATCATTGACACAGGCGGCCATACCACTGTTTTTGCGGATCCTCTTTTCAGAGAATGGCTTAAAAACCGCTATTTCAAATCCGGCTCGCTGCTGCATCCCGGCTCGCTGCATCATCGCCGGAGGACCCCGGTGATCTCCCCCATGTAGAAGCGGTGAAAATCCCCGGCAGCGTAGTGTTTTCGGGCAATCTCCGGAACCAGGAAGTTTTCGGCTTTCAGGTCATCCACGTAGAGTTTGCGGCACTCCATCACCAGCCGGGCCTCCCGGAAGAAGACATTCCCGCTTTCCGTAGCCACGGGAGTCAGTCCGGTCTCGGCGGCCTTATCATGGTCGCGGCCCGAGCGGGAACCGCAGAACTGCAGGGCCTTACGGTATTCCTCGGTAAAAAAGCTCAGGGTGAAGTAGCTGTATTTCTCGGCAAATTCGAAGGTGTAGCGTTGGGGGCGTATCCACCCGATGGCCACCGGCAGGTTCCACATGATGCCCATATGGCCCCAGCTGGCGGTCATGGTGTTGTAGTCCTCCGGGGTGCCGGCGGTAATCAGCATCCAGTCCTTATCCAGCAGTTTGAATACGTTGTCGGTGATCTCTGTGGGTTTGATGGCTGAAAAATCTTGCATGAATTTGTCTGTTTTTCCTGGAAGGGATTTGGTTTTATTCATTTTTTAATATACCGGAACACAAAGCTGTAGAGCAGCAGGATCACGGTCAGCAGGACCGCAATGCGTCCCAGGTAGTCGCCGTGCTTTACATAGAAGGTCAGCCGGTCGTTTTTGTTGAGGGTGCCGCGAAGGCCCGAGCGCTCCCACCATCCGATGCGGGCCAGTTCCACGCCCCGCTGGTCGATCAGCGAGCTGATGCCGGTATTGGCACTGCGGGCTACGCTGCGGCGGGTTTCGATGGCCCTCAGGCGGGCATAGCTGTTGTGCTGGCGGTGGCCCGGAGTGTTTTTCCACCAGCCGTCGTTGGTAATAATAAAGAGGAAATGGGCGCCCGCCTCACTCACGTAGTCGGTCACATATTCGCCAAATACCGACTCCCAGCAAATGACCGGGGCCACCCGGGTACCGTCCCGGGGGGAGGCAAAGGTCTCCCGGAACTCCTGGGTGCCATTGCCCCGCATGGTCCCTCCCAGCTCCACCACCAGATTCTCCAGGAAACTTAGCAGCTCCTTGTGAGGCATTTTTTCGACCCCGGTGACCAGCATGGACTTGTGATACACGGGAATCTCCCCGCTGGCATCCAGCTGGAAGGCCGAGTTAAAATAGTCCCAGCGGTCGGGCCCCTGGCGGTAGGGCCGGCTGGTGGAGGTGAATTCCGAGGGCTCCTTGTAAAGCTTGTAGGTGCTGGCCCCGATCACCAGCTTGGCTTTCGGATAATCTTTCAGGAAAGCCTGCAGCTTCCGGACCTCGGGATGCTGGTCGATCAGTGATAACCACAGGCCCGGACTGTTAATAAAGGTCTCCGGGCCAATGATATATTCGGTCTCCGCGGTCACCAGCGAATCGGCAATTTGCAGCAGGAATTCGGTTTGCTGCTCCTGCGGAATGGCCCCGAACTTCTCAAAGGGATCAATATTGGGTTGCAGCACCACCATCTCGTAGGGGTCCTCCATCTCCTCGTAACTCAGGAAACGAACCAGGGAGATAAGCATGGGGATGACCAGCAGTCCCAGTACCCAGCCGATCCGGGTTCGGTTGGCCGCTATCGAGGCTTTGACTCCCGAAGAGCCTCTGGTACCCAAAGTGCGTTTGGCCAGCCAGCCCTTCACCAGTTTAAAGAAAAAAACATTCATCAACAGCACCCAGAGCGATCCTCCCAGGGCCCCGGTCCACTCGTACCACTGGATCAGAACTACGTCATTGGCAAATCCGTTCCCCAGCACCAGCCAGGGAAAGTTGACCTGGGCCCTCAAATACAGAAATTCGAAGGCCAGCCAGAAGACCACAAAGGCGGCATAGCCCAGCCGGTCGCCCAGCTTTCTGCGCACCCGGTGAAACAGCAGGAAGGTCAGCGTCATGTAACCGCCATTGACGATCACCGAGGCCACGATACCGGTCCAGGTGGCCCAGTAGACCCACCAGGTGGTCAGGATCACAAACAGCCCAAAGGCGAGCATGGCATATCCCGTGACCGAGCCTTTGCGGTCTTTCCGGGCGTGCTTTGCCTTCCGTTTTGCGATCTCCTCCTCCACAAAGAGCAGCGGCACAAAGCCCACCATCAGATAAAAACCGGTCCCCCAGCGAAAGAAGGGAAAGGAGAGCAGGAGGGCCGACAGCAGGGCCAGCAGGAGCAAACGGGAACGTTTCATGAAATGGGCTGCTTTAATAGATTCATGCGTAAAGATAAACTTTCTCTATCTTTGTAACACATTCTGGGTGTATGCCGGGGGCGAATCTTAGGCTTCAGCAATAAATCCCGGGCTCCGGCGATAAACCCTTGGCACCAACTTTATATTAAAACTACGAGATTGAAACTGGTCGAAACAGACGAATTTATTAAAGCCGCGCGTCTGAAAAGAGGGATGGGAGGCGCAAGTGCCGCAAAGGTGCTGATGACTGTGCTGCGTATTAACAAGCTGAACAAGCTTTATGAGGAGATCAGTCACCTCAGGGGCATGGACTTCATCGATGCACTCATCGACAGGTTGAAACTGGACTATGAGATCAGCGGGGAGGAGCTGGCCAAGTTTCCCAAAACCGGGGCCTTTATCACCGTTTCCAACCATCCCTTCGGGGGGATCGACGGGATGCTGCTGGTGAAGGTCCTTTCGGCGGTACGTCCCGACATCAAGGTGATGTCCAACTTTGTGCTCAACAAGATCGAACCGGTGTCGGAATATATGCTGCCGGTGAATCCCTTTGAACGCAGAAAGGAGGCCAAATCCAGCCTGGGCGGCGTGAAGATGGCTCTCGAGCAGCTGCAGAGCGGGGGAGTGCTGGGGATGTTCCCGGCAGGAGAAGTGTCCAGCTACAACGAAGATAATTACGGGATCAGCGACCGGGAATGGCAGTACCCGGCCATGAAGATGATCAAGAAGGCAGAGGTTCCGGTGGTTCCGGTCTATTTCCAGGGTTCCAACTCCCGGCTCTTCCATATCCTTGGGCTCATCCACCCCTCCCTGCGTACCGTTCGCCTTCCTGCCGAAGTATTTAATAAGAAACACAAAAAGATCCGGATCCGCATAGGAAATCCGGTAAGCGTAAAGGAGCAGGAGAGTTTTACCGATATCAGCACCTATGGGCGCTACCTGCGGGCCAAAACCTACGCCCTGGGTTCGGTCCTGGAAGTGAAAAAGTTCTTCAGGCCCCGCATCAACCGGAACAAAAAGCCCGAGGCCATTGCCGAAGCCATCCCCGCAGGGCTCATCCTGGATGAAATCGAGAAGATCCGCGAGGAATATTCCCTCTTTTCCAGCGATCAGTTTGATGTATTCTGCACCCCCAGTACGGAGATCCCGCAGATCATGCAGGAGCTGGGCAGGCTCCGGGAGATCACTTTCCGCGAGGTGGGCGAGGGAACCAACCGCTCCGTGGACCTGGATGAGTACGACCTCTACTACAACCAGCTCTTTGTCTGGGATAACCAGGAAAACAAGATTGTCGGGGCCTACCGGGTGGGAAAGGGCGAGGAGATCCTGCGGCGTTACGGGGTCAAGGGCTTCTACCTGCAGAGCCTCTTCCGGATGAACCGCCGTTTCCATCCCACACTCAGGCAGTCGCTGGAGCTGGGGCGTTCCTTTATCATCAAGGAGTACCAGCGCCGGCCCATGCCGCTCTTCCTGCTCTGGAAAGGGATCCTTTACTTCCTGCTGAAGCACAGCGAGTACCGCTACCTGATCGGTCCGGTCAGTATCAGCAACTACTTCTCGCAGTTTTCACGCGGACTTATCATGCAGTATATCCGTGCCCATCACTTCGACCGGAAGCTTGCGCGTTATGTGAGGCCACGTACCCGCTACAATGTCCCCGGTTTCAACGTGGACGAGGAGGTCATCCTGGAGAACACCGACGATTTGAACAAGTTTGACCGTTTAATCAAAGAGGTGGAGCCCAACGACTATTCCATGCCCATCCTGCTCAAGCGCTACCTGAAACTCAACGGACGCATCATCGGCTTCAACCTGGATCCCAAGTTTAACGATGCCCTTGACGGCTTGCTGGTGCTCGACCTGTATGATGTGCCCATGGAGACCATTGCCTCTCTCTCCAAAGAGATCAACGACGATTCCATCCTGGAGCGTTTCATGGCCGGGAAAAATGATCCTCTCCTGTAATTCAGCTTTGATTTATCCGCTTTTTTGGCTTATTTGCGTCTTCATTTAATCCCGTTTTTTCATGCGAACATGGATCCCCCTGCTGGTCACAGTCCTGGTTCTTACAGGCTGTGCCGATTCTGAAACCAGACTGGTAAAAAAAGCCGCCCGTATTCATGAGGCGGCTTATACGGTTGACAGCCATACCGACACCCCCCTGCGGCTGAACCGGATGGGTTACGATTTTGGAGTGCGGAACGATCCCCGCGAGACCCGCAGCAAGATCGACCTGCCCAGGATGAAGGAGGGCGGCATGGACGGGATCTGGTTCGCCGTCTTTGTGGGGCAGGGCGAGCGCAGCCCGGAAGGCAACCGGAGGGCCATGGAAGAGGCCCTGGAGATCACGAAGCAGATCTACCAAACCGTGGAAAAGTACCCGGCTGACCTGGAGGTGGCCACCCGCTCCGGCGATCTGGCCCGGATCGCCAAAAAAGGGAAACATGCCATCTACATAGGCCTGGAGAACGGCTATCCCCTGGGCAACAGGCCCGAGCTGCTGGATCATTATTACCAGAAAGGGATCCGCTATGTGACCCTGGTGCACAGCCAAAACAACGATCTTTGCGACTCGTCCACCGACAGCCTGGAACACGGCGGTCTCTCCCCCCTGGGCGAAGAAGTGGTGCTACGCATGAACGACCTGGGGATGCTGATTGATGTTTCGCACGCATCCGACAACACTTTTTACGATGTTCTGGAGAAGAGCCGTACCCCCGTCATTGCCTCCCACTCCTGTGCCCGGGAGCTATGCGACAATCCCCGGAACCTGAGCGATAAGATGCTGCTGAAGCTGAAGGAGAATGGCGGGGTGATCCAGCTGTGCATTCTAAGCGCCTATTTGAAAACGCCTGCTCCGAATCCGGAGCGCGACTCGGCCCGGGACGCGGTTCGGGAGAAGCACGGAGACTATAACCGGCTGGATAATGCGGCCAGGGAGGCTTTTCTGGAAGACTGGTATGCCGTGAACAGGGAGTTCCCCCAGGAGCTGGCCACCGTGAGCGATGCGGTGGACCATATCGACCATATCGTGGAACTGATCGGCATTGATCATGTGGGGATCGGCACCGATTTCGACGGGGGAGGGGGACTGGAAGACTGTTTTGATGTTAGCCAGATGGGGAACATCACCCTGGAACTGGTACGCCGGGGCTACAGTGCGGAAGAGATTAAGAAGATCTGGGGCGGAAACCTCACCCGGGTATTTAAGGAAGTGGAGGCGGCCGCAATCCTCTCCGGGGAGGCCACCTCTGAGGCGGCCACCTCTGAGGCGGCCATATAACCGGGTTTTAATGCATAAAGAGTTGTGAAACGCCGGATCTACATACTGATTTTTTTAGTCATTCTGCTAGTCCTGGCCGTGGGAGGCTGCCGGAAGGCGGGCACCTGGCTGGTGAAAGAAGATATTCCCCGGCAGGCCGATGTGATGGTGATGCTCACGGGTCGTATTGCAGACCGGGTATTGAAGGTGGCGGACCTGTACAAGGACCAGGTAGCCGCTAAGGTGTGGATTGTCAGGGAAGATATGGGAGCCGACAGGGAGCTCGAAAAGCGGGGTGTAGAGTTAATCAGGGAAAGTACCCGGGCACGGAATGCCCTGGTGGTCCTGGGAATTCCGCCTGAGAATATCCTGATCCTGCCTGGCGATGCCTCTTCCACGCAAATGGAAGCTCAGATTATCAGGGATTTCCTGCAAACACAAAACGGTGTCGGCAGCGTGCTGCTGGTTACATCAAGTTCGCACACCCGCCGGGCCTACCAAATTTTCAAAGCGGCATTCAGATCCATGGAAAATGAGCCGGAACTGTTTTGCAGTCCCAGCAGCTACTCCGGATTTAATTCCGGGAATTGGTGGAAAAGCCGCGAAGACATTCAGGAAGTGGTATTTGAGTACCTGAAAATGGCCAATTTCTTTTTATTCGAAAAAAGGAAACTCAGGATTCAGGAATAAACAAGCAGGCAGTATTAAAAGTTGCTTTTTCTTCTTTGCCGGCCTGAAATGGTCGCTCTACCTTCAGGCAGTCTCACTATTCTCAGGGTTTTTCTTGATTGCTATGAGCAAATTATGAATACAGGGTAGTCTGTTTTGGCAAAATCCGGGTGTAACAAAGGGGTTACATTTTTCAAATTTGTTACATTTCAGTTTTTATCCAAATATTTTGACATCTTTATAAGGTATTGAAATACAATATTATACAATTATTTTAGAAATGGGAAAATTAGAATTGCATGTCTGATACTTGTTGAGAAGTTGCAACTCTGTTACATGCAAAAAACCCGAAAAGAGGGTATGCTCTGTTCGCCAGCTTTGAAGGCTATACTCGTAAGTAAAGCTGCAAATATTAGCTGAGCTGAGCTCGCAAGCCCTGTCTGAGCTCGCAAGCCCTGTCTGAGCTCGCAAGCCCTGTCTGAGCTCGCAAGCCCTGTCTGAGCTCGCAAGCCCGGTTTACGTAATAAAGATTTTATGCGACGAGTGGGTACAAATGTAAGAGGCTGTACCTTTTGATACAGCCTCCTTGTTAACAAGTAACGATCAGTAAATTTATTTGAAACGCCTGGCAACCTCTTCCCAGTTGATCACGTTCCAGAAGGCCTCAATATAGTCGGGCCTGCGATTCTGGTAGTTCAGGTAATAGGCATGTTCCCATACATCAATAGTGAGTACGGGGGTTCCTTTTACCTCGGTCAGGTCCATTAAGGGATTGTCCTGATTGGGCGTGGAGGATACTTCCAGGGAGCCGTCGGCCTTTTTGACCAGCCAGGCCCAGCCGGAGCCAAAACGGGTGGCGGCGGCCGTACTGAATTTTGTTTTAAAATCTGCAAAGGATCCGAAAGCGCTGTGGATGGCTTCCAGCAGTTCACCGGCGGGCTCTCCGCCTCCGTTGGGACCCATCACGGACCAGTAAAGATTGTGGTTGTAAAAACCGCCACCGTTGTTCCTGACAGCGACAGGATGTGCAGACATTCCGGCAAAGATATCTTCGATGGATTTGCCTTCCAGGGAAGTCCCCTCCACGGCTTTATTCAGGTTGGCGGTATAAGCCGCATGATGCTTCGAATGGTGGATCTCCATGGTTCTGGCATCGATATGGGGCTCCAGTGCATTATAGTCGTAACTTAAATCGGGTAATTTGAATGACATTGTATCCGGGGTTTTAATGATTAAACATAATAACTATTCAGACTCAGTATAAATAACACGCCAGAGCGGGTTTTGTTCATATTTTTTTTGCCTCCGGGTTCTGTTTGCCCGGCATCAGAATTCAATTTCTGCTGTGCAACATTCCGGAGGTAGCCCTTTTTATTTAAAACATGATAAAATCCACATTTTTTGTAGGTTAAAAGCATTTTCTTGCCTTATTATCTGCTGTAGAATATGTGGCAGAATGAGCGGGAAGGAGGTATCTTAGCCGCCGGAAAAAGTGAGTCATTTTTAAAATAAACGGAAGATTATGTCAAAAGGGTTTTTTAAAGTTCCTGTACCCGTGAACGAGCGGGTAAGAAACTATGCTCCGGGCACCAGGGAGCGCGCCGATTTAAAGAAGGAAATTGAAAGGCTGAGGTCACAGGTCCTGGACATCCCTATGATTATAGGAGGTAAGGAGGTCCGGACCGGCAAGCTGGTTTCCATTCATCCTCCCCACGAGACCAGTCACCTGCTTGGCCATTACCACAAGGGTGATGCCAGCCACGTGCAGATGGCCATTAAAGCTGCCCTGGAAGCTAAAGAAAAATGGGCAGCCCTGTCCTGGGAGCATCGCGCAGCGATCTTTCTCAAAGCAGCCGATCTGATCGCCGGACCCTACGGGGACACGGTGAATGCGGCCACCATGCTCGGCCAGTCGAAGAATGTCATGCAGGCCGAGATCGACAGTGCCTGCGAAATGGCCGATTTTCTGCGCTTCAATGTGAAGTACATGTGCGAGATCTACGAACAGCAGCCCATCTCCTCGGAAGGGATCTGGAACCGGGTGGAACAGCGTCCGCTGGAAGGATTTGTCTTTGCCCTCACCCCCTTCAATTTCACCTCCATAGCCGGCAACCTGCCCTCTGCACCAGCCATGATGGGAAATACCGTGGTATGGAAATGTTCCAATACCCAGGTTTATTCAGCCAAGGTACTGATGGATGCCTTTATGGAGGCCGGAGTACCCGCCGGTGTGATCAACCTGATGTTTGTTTCCGGACCCGTTGCCGGAAACGAGATCTTCTCCCATGCCGACTTTGCCGGGATCCATTTCACCGGTTCCACCGAAGTTTTCCAGAACATATGGAAAACCATCGGGAACAACATTCACAAGTACAAATCATACCCGCGCATTGTGGGTGAAACCGGGGGGAAGGACTTTATTTTCGCCCATCCCACGGCCGACACCGAAGCGCTGGTTGTGGCCATGGTCCGCGGTGCCTTTGAGTATCAGGGACAGAAATGTTCGGCAGCTTCCAGGGCCTATATACCGGAAAGCCTGTGGTCCGAGGTGAAAATGCAGATGGAGAATATGGTCCGGGGAATCAAAATGGGTCCGCCCGAAGACTTTATCAATTTCTTTAATGCCGTTATTGATGAAAGCACCTTTGAAAAACTGTCCGCTTATATCGACCGGGCCAAAAAAGATAAGGATGCGGATGTGATCATCGGGGGCGGCTATGATAAAACGGTAGGCTACTTTATTGAGCCGACCGTAATTCAGGCCCACGATCCAAAATACGTGACCATGGAAGAAGAGCTTTTCGGGCCCATCCTGACCATCTATGTCTATAAGGATGAGGAGATCGACGAAACCCTCGAGATACTGAATGACACTTCCATTTATGCGCTTACCGGAGCAATATTCTCCCAGGACCGCTACGTGATTGAAGATCTGACCAACAGGCTATCCGACTGTGCGGGCAACTTCTACATCAACGACAAGCCCACCGGTGCCGTGGTGGGTCAGCAGCCCTTCGGAGGAGCCCGCGGATCGGGAACCAACGACAAGGCAGGATCCATGATCAATTTGTTGCGCTGGGTGTCTCCCAGGACCATCAAGGAGAACTTTGTTCCCCCGAAAGACTACCGCTACCCCTTTATGGAGGAGGAGTAGATTATGGAGGAGGAGCAGGTTCTGGAGGAGGAACAGGTTCGCTTCCATTTCCGGCTTTTCTAAGCGCCTCACGCAGAATAGGTAAGTCCTGTTGAAAAAGGATCTGATATCTGTGTCCCTTTTTCATTAAATTTGAGCGATGAAAAAGTTCTTACGGAAGATATGGCCCTTGCTCAGGAACAAGTATATCCTGACCATTGCTGTTTTTGCCGTCTGGATGCTTTTCTTTGACCAGAACAACATAGTCGACCGCCTCCGGATGGGATCAGAGATCAGGCAGCTGGAGATGGACAGGGAGTACTACCTGGAACAGATCCGGCAGGACTCGTCACGTCTGCAGGAACTGACCACCAACAGAGAAAACCTGGAAAAATATGCCCGCGAACAGTTTCTGATGAAAAGAAGCGACGAGGATGTTTTCCTGGTGATCGAGCAGAAGGAAGAGAAGAAGGGGCGGAAAAGGAAGTAGTCCTTTGGATCATCTCAGATCCAGCATCCTGTAAATCTGCAGGAGCTTTCTCAGGTCCGGTCCCACCGACGGGATCCCCCTGCCTTCGGGATCCATTTTCTGCAGCAGTTCAGAGGCTGCCGGCCCGATCTCCAGATCGGGATATCCGCGTTCCCTGGCATAGTGCAGGAATTTCATGATCCGGAACATGGAGAACCAGCGCCAGAAACGTTTCCTGAAGGCGGGAGCCGAGGCACTGTTGTGGCGTATCTCTGACAGGGCCCCTTCAAACCCCTGTTCTTCGAGGAAGCTCCCCAGCGGTTCCGGCCAGGGTCCGGCGAGCTTTTCGGGCGATCCGCTCTCATCAAAGAGTCGGCTCAGCATTACGAAGGGATCCGGATTGTAAGTCATCAAAGGCTCTTCGCTCAAAGAAAGCCGCCTGACGGCCGGTCCCGTTCCGAAGGGCACCCGGTCGGAAGGCCGGGGCGAAGGGGTGATGCAGGTCGTGTTGCACTGGCTGAAACGCCCCCTCCGGGCTACCTTCTGTATAAAATAGAAATCCTCGCCCCCCTGGCGCCGGTTCATGCCGCCTTCCATGCAGTAAATGTCCGAGCGGACCGCAAAGGACGATCCCACCGTATGGTAGGCAAAGGGGTAGCCCGTAAACCGCACCGACTGGAGGTAGTAGCGCAGATGAAGCTCATATTGTGTAATGGCCCTGTAAACCGCGGGGGGGAATTCCTCACCCTCCAGGGGGTGTTCGAAGCGTATGGAACAACCCTCGGGTTCGGATCCACTCTCTGGTCCACGGCCTGATCCACTCCATGGTCCACTCTCTGGTCCACGGCCTGATCCACTCCATGGTCCACCTCCTTCAAAGTGTGTTACCAGGGCCTCCAGGTAGTTGGGCCGGACCAGGGCATCGGCATCCATGGAGGCGATAATTCCTTCCGGGCGCCCAAGCGCACTAAAGCGGCGCGACGCCTCATCCATCAGGATCTTCCGGGCGCTTCCCACTCCGGCCTCCTTCCGGCTGAATGAGTGATCGAGCCGGACAAAAAAAGCGATGCAGGGATGGGGATGCGCCACGATCCAGGCACGGGTGGCCTCCAGGGTGGCCTGGTTCTGTTCCAGGACAGCCGGGGGAGCGTCCGAAGGGGCATTGATCAGGATCAGCACCTCGGCCCGGAATCCGGATCCGTCAGGATCGGTGCCTTCCCGGCCGGCCCCACAGGTGCATTGAAACAAAGAATCCAGGCATCTTTCGAGCCCGGATTCATTGTAAACGGGTAATATGACGGATATCTGAAGGCGGGGATGGGGTTCCGGTTCAATCAGCGCCTCACGCAAACCGGCCTTCAGCAGGTATGCATCGGCAAAGCCCATTATTCCAGTTCGGTTCCCTGCTGGTACCTGGCGTTCAGGCCTTCCACCACCCGGGCGGTAATATCGAAAGGTTTTGCTCCATAAATCAGGTTGCCCCCGAAGGAGTAGGAGTATACATAGCTATATCCCTGTTCTACGCTCAGCTGGGCCACATAGGTCTCAATCATATCGAGCATCTGGCGGTTCTTCACCAGACCTTCTTCCTGTATCTGGGTCATGTACTGGTTCTGAAGGACCTGCAGATTCTGCTCTTCCGTTTGCAGTTGCTGCTGAAGCTGTTCGGCCTCGGTACGGGTAACCAGCCCTTTCTGAATCTTGTACTGGGCATCCTGGACACTCTGGTAGAAAGTCTCGGTGCGGCCTGCAAAGTCAGATTCCAGTTCGGTCTGCTTCTGGGTCAGATCCTGCTGATAATCGTAGTAGAGATCCCATTGTGCCATCACAGAATCCATATTGAAATAGGCGATGCTGATATCCCCCGGATTAGCTGCCAGGGCTGAAGTTGCAGAATCATCTCCTTTGGTTTTTTTCACATTTCCGGAGAAGTGGAAAATGAACAACACAATTACCGCTGCTCCCAGAATCACATTAATTACAATGTTTGCAATTTTCATTGTCTTCTTTTTAACTGATTATTTGTTTGTTATCGGGCAACAAATATAGTGGAAAAGTTTAATAATCGGGACATTTTTTTCGGGAAGTACAGGCTGATATAAACCGCCTTAAAACATATATAAGCAGATCAGTGTTAGCATCCAATCCCCCTCCCGGTCTTTAGGGGTTTATACACAGTTTTCAGGGAGGGGGGTTGCATGCTTCTCTGTGGGGGCGTGCTTCTCTGTGGGGGCGTGCTTCCCTGTGGGGGGCGTGTTTCCCTGTGGGGCTTCATGCTTCTCTCCGGAGGGCGTACTTCCCTGTGGGGGTATGCTTCCCCGGGGTCACCCGCTACGGAAACTCTTTCCGGTAGTGCTCCGCCACCCCGGCAATCACCTGCTCCAGGGGGGTAAAGTCCATCCCGAGGGCCTCTTTGACCTTGTCCGATGAAAAGCGGACCTCTCCAAAGGCGGCCCGGACATGCTCGGTGGTGATCAGGAGGGAACCCCTGAAAACAGAGGCGATGAAGTCCAGCCGGACCAGCATTCTGAGCAGGGATGGGGTGACCTCCCTGAACTCTCCGGTTTTCCCCAGGGCCTGTGCGATTTTCCCGAAAACCTGCTGGTAGGAGTAGTTCCCTTCGCTCAGAATAAAGCGTTCGCCCGATATATCCGACTCCATCAGGCGGATCATGGCCGACACCACATCAGAGATTCCCACATAGCCGGTAACTCCCGGCGCCGCGTATTTCAGTCCCCCGTCCACCCGGCTGAACATGGAGGAGCTGCCGCGGTCCCAGAAGCCGGGACCCAGGATAATGGCAGGATTCACAATCACCGCGTTCAGGCCTTCTTCTATTCCCCGCCACACTTCCATCTCCGAGCGAAACTTGGAAAGGGCATAGCCGGTTCCGGTTTTGCTGTGGGCCCAGATCAGCGACTCGGTGGCCGGAGAACCCTCGGCGGGCCTGCCAATGGCCGAAGTGGAGGAGACGTGCAGCAGCTTTTGCACCCCGGCTGCCAGGCAGGCAGCAACCACACTGGAAGTGCTGTCGGTGTTGAAGCGGATCATCTTCTG
Organism: Bacteroidales bacterium; assembly: GCA_029210725.1. NCBI lineage: Bacteria > Pseudomonadati > Bacteroidota > Bacteroidia > Bacteroidales > Bacteroidales bacterium. Next base: position 72,109 of record JARGFM010000017.1, read on the forward strand.
ACGGTCGCGGGGCTGAAAGGAGACCATCCCCGCACAGTGATAGACCTGCTGCACCCCTTCCAAAACCTCCGTCATATCCACCTGGTTCAGCAGATCGGCATCGATCCAACGGATGCGCCCCCATAGCTCTTCAAGCTCGCCGGCATTGGCGCAGTGATAACCAAACACCCGCCGGACCTCCTCCAGACCGGAAGAGGGGCGTTTCAGCGCCACGATCTCTTTCTGCTCCCTGGCCAGGCTAAGCAGCAGGTGCGATCCAAGAAGTCCCGTTCCCCCGGTAAGCAGTATCATCTCAGAAATGAATTTGAACGAAGATAAGCATATTCTGGCAGTGTAGGTTGAATGCAGGCGTAAGCTGCACCGGGAACCAAGTAAACATCTTATTATATAAGCTGGAAACAACGAATGAAAAATCATGCAATAATTATCAATATAGACCTTAGTGAATGAAAAATCATGCATAGATATCTTGTATATCTGGCTATAATGCGATATATTTGAATGAATATTCACGCATTAAATCATAATAGTAGCATTATGCATGAAAAATCATACATAGATTGGCACTCAATGAGTGATAAGGCATTCATGAAAACCATAGGAACATTTATTCAACATCACAGACTGAATCAAAACAGATCACAAAATGAGGTGGCAGTAGCGGCAGGGATAAGCCGGTCCACACTCAGCCTTCTGGAGAGGGGTGAAAATGTTTCGCTGAGCAGTCTGATCCAGGTGCTGCGTATCCTTGATTTGCTGTATATCATGGACGTATTCAGTGTCAGGGAGGAGATCAGCCCGGTTGAGTATGCAAAACTTCAAAAAAACAGAAGACTGCGTGCCCGGAGTAAAAATGATCATTCAAACAACGACCCGGTATGGTAGATGTAGCAGAAATAAAAATCTGGGGAGAATTTGCAGGAGCTGTACGCTGGGATAAGAACAATCAGTTGGCCAGTTTTCAATATGATGACAAATTTCTCGGGAAAGGGTACGACCTGTCCCCCATTAAAATGCCGGTCCGGGATGGATCCCGTATTTATAGTTTCCCGGAATTGAGGAAGTCAAAGGATGAACAAACATCCGCATTTAACGGACTTCCTGGTTTGCTGGCAGACTCTTTACCTGATAAATACGGGAATCAACTCATTAATGTCTGGCTGGCTCAGAATGGCCGGCCACCTGACAGTATGAATCCGGTGGAGAAGCTGTGTTTTATTGGGGCAAGAGGCATGGGTGCCCTGGAATTTGAACCAGGCCGTTTCAAGGCAGGTAAACGGACCTTCCCTGTGGAGATAAAGAGTCTGGTTGAGATCGCACAAAGAATGCTGTCTGAACGTGAGGGATTCGAAGTGAATCTGCCTGAAGATGAACAGAAGGCAGTCAGTGAGATATTGAAAATAGGTACCTCGGCCGGGGGGGGCAGGCCAAAGGCGCTTATAGCCTTCAATAAAAATAGCGGAGAAGTGCGGTCCGGACAAACGGTAGCTCCCAAAGGATTCGACCACTGGTTGATCAAGCTGGATGGAGTCAGCGATGTACAGTTTGGATCGAGTCACGGGTTTGGCCGGGTGGAATATGCGTATTACCGGATGGCAAAGGACTGCCAGATACAGATGATGGATTCTGAATTATTGGAGGAACACGGACGTGCTCACTTTATGACCAGACGATTCGACAGAGAAGGGACCGGTACAAAACACCATGTGCATACCTGGAGCGGGATTCAACATTTTGATTACAATAATTTATATGCATACAGCTATGAACAGCTTTTCCAAACGATGCGACAGTTAAAAATGACTTACCCGGAAGCCGAACAAATGTTTCGAAGAATGGTATTCAATGTTTTGGCAAGCAATAATGATGATCATGCCAAGAACTTTTCTTTCCTGCTAAAACAAAACGGACACTGGGAGCTGGCACCGGCCTACGATCTTTGCTATTCCTATGATCCTGAAAATGTCTGGGTAAGCCAGCATACACTTAGTATCAATGGTAAACACCGTGGGATCAACCGGAACGACTTGATGACTGTAGCCACGATCAACAATATCAAGGGAGGAGGAAACATCATCAGTGAAATTCAGGAGCTTGTTTGTTCCTGGGAGAAATATGCCAAAGAAGCAGAAGTTTTATCAAAACTTCGCACTGATATTACAAAGACACTGGCGGCATTTCAGTTTTAACTACGCCGACCGTGCTTTTTTAAAAACAATGTTGTAGAAGGCCTTCCAGAAATAGCGCCACTGGGTGCGCAGGGGGTGCTTTTCAAAAGCCTCCACGTAGCGCAGCTCCGAGGCCTGGATTTCCTCCAGGGTTTCGGGCATATCGGCGTAGTACGGGGGGATCAGTCCGGGCCGGTATTTGATCCGCTTTTCCTGCAGCTCTTTGGAATACAGGTTGTAATAATGCAAACTCAGCGGGCGCACCCCGATGATTTTCAGATCGCCCCGGAACAGGTTGATCAGCATGGGCAGTTCATCGAGCCACAGTTTGCGCATAAAAGCCCGGGTACCGGCCACCCGGAAGTCATTCTTAAACTTACCCCCGTTTTCCAGGTTGTTCCGCTGGTGCACATAATCCTGCAGGTACTCGGCATAGGGATACATGGTGCGCAATTTATACACCTTGATCATCCTGCCCCCTTTACCCACGCGACGCAGGGAGATAAAAGGCCCGTACGTGGGGTTGGGATCAAAGGCAGGCTCCTTGATCCGCCGGCAGATAAAAAAGTAGAGTCCGTTCACCACACTCTCCTCATTCACCTCAAAACCGCAGGCATAGAGCCGGCCCAGGATCTCGGGATGCGTAAATACCCGGTTCTGTCCCCGGGTAAGAAAGAAGTAGAGCCGGCTGGTCAGTTTAAATTTCGGGAATACCCGTTTGATGATATAGTCGCCCGTATAGGCTAATCTGTTAAGGACCGGCGGGTATTTCCGCAGGATCCTGCTTCTCCGCATATCGGAAGTCTCCGCGCAGCAGATAAACTTCCCTCCCCGGGGCAGTTTACTGTTGACCGATTCAAAGAACATATTCAGGTCCCTGATATCATTGATCCGGCGGATATTGACAATGGTTTCGTAGAAATTATCCGGTTGCCGGAGGATATTAAAGCGCGTCAGGGTGGCCGTGATCAGCGTTTTTATATCATTCAGATCCACGTGCTGTTCGATATATCGCTGTGCCAGCTCTCCGCACTCCTCCACAATGGCTTCCCGCAGGGTTCCCACATTCAGGTGAATATCGCTGTGGGTCACCGTGGCATCCAGCTTCCGCAAATCGCCCGCAGTAGGAGGCTTTTCAATAAAGGCTCTTGCCGCATCATATTCCGTGGAGACCAGGAGATAGGTGTAAATGGTAAAGAAAAAGATCTCCAGGGCTGTGGCCACCCCAAAGGTGCCGAGGACCATCATCCGTGAGAAGAAGGTGGTGTTAAAGGCGTAGATGATGAAAGAGACCCCGGCCAGGGTCACCAGGTTGGGGGCGATCAGGTTGCGAAACAGGAAGGAGGGCCGCTCTTTCCGGGTGATGTGATATTTTTTAAAATAGAAGGAGAAGATGACCCAGAGGGAGAGCATCACCGCAAAGCCAATGATATACCTGTGCGAGAGGTAGGAGACCATCACAGGCTTCAGACTGGCCATAAAGATGAACGATCCGGCCAGGATGATCAGGTCCAGGACAATAAGTCCGGTTCTTGGCTTCTTTCTGGTTGACATTCCGTTCTGAAAGTACAAAGATTTCGCTAATATCCACGACTATTTTTCAACCATGAAGGCTTGCAGGTCTCACTTCTCCCGAGCCTGAATCTCCCGGGGGAGAATCCATAAAGCCCGATACATGTTCCGGATCCCTCTCCAGAATGCGGGCACTTTCGGGGAGATATTCCACAAACCAGCTCATAAAGGCCGTCATATCCAGCTTTTCACTCAGCAGCCTTTTTCGCCCTTCCCGGAACCGGCCGGACGGAAGATCCCCCGCCAGGACCAAATCCAGCTGCGAAAAAGAGGACTCCAGCTCGTCCGGGTGAAAGTAAAAAAGCAAACCATAAGCTTCCAGCTCCGTGATATAGGCAAATTTCTCCGCACTCACGAACACGGCAGGGATCCCCAACACCGCGGCTTCGGCGGCCATGGTGGCACTGTTGCCCCAGAATGCTTTGCAGCCGGATAGTTCCCTGTGGATCCGGACGGGATCGGCCACCCGGATCGATTTATTTTCCGGGGGAGGCAGGTTTGTCTCCGAGGAGAGAAGTACCCGATGGTCCCGGCTCAGCTCCTGCATTTTCTGAAATACCGCCTCCGTATCCAGTCCCGAGGCCCTGGTATGATGGATGGAATCGGTTCTTGTGATCCGGAAAAAAATGCCCTTAGATCCCTTCGCCGCCTGAAACAGGCGGGGGTGCAGATAGGCCAGCTCCTTTAAGACAGGAAGGCGAAAATGGTAGTGGTGAAACTGGTGCGGATAGTTGGCCGGGGAGAGCAGATACGTGGATCTTTTGAGCAGGGGTAACAGCCTGGGATTGTTATCGGTATCGTCAAAAGTTATGCAGGGGATGCCGAGTAAACGGGAGACGAGAACCAGGTAGGGCGATGAGAGACTGATGGCCATGCCCGGCCGGAACCTGAGCAGGGCCATCAACAGAATCACCAGGATCCACAGGGCATAGAGGTATTTCCCCAACAGAGTGTGCTTTCCCCGGCCCCTGCTGGTATAGGCGATTCCGGCATCTTCCAGTAAGAGATGAAGGCACTCCTTATCCCTGGCCATGACCCGGAAGGCATGGCCCTGATCCTGCAGGTGGCCGATCAGGTGCTTGAAGAAGTGAAAATCGGCCGGGTGGTTCAGATCAAAGAAGATCCTTTTCTGAGTGTGGCGCTTTTTCATACCTGGCATTGTTGAGAACAAACTTATCGATTCTTTTTATCTTTACAGGAATGAAAAAGAACTATTCCACAGCCATCCGGGCTGCCCTGGAGGCAGGCAGGGCCATTATGGAGGTTTACGGGGAGGAAGATTTTGAAGTAGCGTTCAAAGAAGACCAGTCGCCACTGACCCGGGCCGACCAGCAGGCCCACTCCATCATCATGGAACTGCTGGCACCAACTCAGATCCCCGTACTAAGCGAAGAGGGAGCTCAGATTCCCTATTCGGAGCGCAGCTCCTGGAAACGTTTCTGGCTGGTGGATCCGCTGGATGGCACCAAAGAATTTATAAAGCGCAATGATGAGTTCACCGTGAACATTGCCCTGGTGGTGGAGGGGAAGGCCAGTTTCGGGGTGGTTTTCGCTCCCGCCATCGGGGAGCTCTATACAGGCATTCCGGGCAGGGGGGCCTACCGTTGCCGGAACGAGAAGAACTTTAACCAGCCCCTCGATTACCTGTTGCAGTTTGCCAGTACGCTTCCGCTGGAAGAACCCGAAAAGAAACTGTTCCGGGTAGTGGCCAGCCGTTCCCACTTTAACGAAGAAACCAGGAACTATGTGGAAGCGATCGATACCGGGGGAAAAGAGATCAGCCTGGTGAACAGGGGTAGTTCCCTGAAGCTTTGTATGGTGGCTACCGGTGAAGCTGAGCTCTATCCCCGGCTGGGTCCCACCATGGAGTGGGATACCGCTGCCGCACATGCCGTGGTAAAGGCCGCGGGAAAAAATGTCTGTCGCTTCGACAACGGAGAGGAACTGGAGTACAACAAGCAGAACCTTCTGAACCCATATTTCGTAGTAAAATAGTGTATTCCGGTGCAACCATGTTTCCGGAACAGCGGTCAACTAAAGTGAAACCATCCATGAATGGTGAGAAGGAAATACTTGCTGGATGTAGAAAGGGGAAGCAGTCTGCTCAATGGGACCTGTATGAGCGCTATTCCCGCCTGCTTCTGGCCGTATGTAACCGCTATGCCAAAAGCATGGATGAGGCGGAGGATATTCTGCAGGAGGGTTTTGTAAAGATCTTTCTGAATATCAAGGAGTTTAAGGGAGATGGGCCGTTGTTGGCGTGGATGCGCCGGATCATGATCAATACCGCCATCACCCATTATCATAAGATGCGAAAACACCGCTACCACGATGACCTGGCGGAAGTGAGTGAGTCGAGGTTCGAGAACAAAGACTGGGGCGAAGCGGAGTTTACCGAAGAGGAACTGTTCAGCGTCATTCAGCAGATGCCGGACGGGTACAGGCAGGTGTTTAACCTCTATGCCCTTGAGGGATACAAGCACAGGGAGATCGCTGAGATAATGAACATTGATGAAAATACCAGTAAGTCACAGTACAGCAGGGGCCGAAGGTGGTTGCAGGAAAGATTGTTAAGACTGAAAGAAGAGCGAAGAAAAAAAGATGAGTAAGAAACTCCGGATAGAAGATCTGCTGCAAAGCAGCCTGGAGGGAGCCGAACTGACGCCCTCGCCCGAATCGTGGAGGGCTATTCAGCATAAGCTGCGCTGGCCGCAGTTTCTGCGCTTCCGTCCCGGCAGCTTCAACATCTACTATGCCGGCGCCCTTCTGCTGGCTGCAGGCGCTGTGGTATTGCTTCTGGCCGGCCTGAAAAGCAGGACCGGAACAGAGCTGCCGGAGGAGCACCTCCCCGTGCTTGTTCCTGCAGAAGAAACAGCAGGGGACAGACAGGCAGAAATCCCTCGGGAAGAGAGCCACAATATGGGCCCTGCAGGCACGGACCCGGATACTTCTTCCCGGGCCTCTCAGGCAGAAGAGGATCCTGCTCAGCCGGAGGAGAGTCCGGACCCGGTCGCCAGAGTAGAAGAGAAAGTCCCGGAAGCACTCCAAAAAAGCGGGGTACTGGCAGAAACGGCATCCTTCGATCCGGCCCCTCTGAGTTATTTCACCACCTCGATCCAAACCGGCTGTGCCCCGCTGACGGTTCAGTTTACGAACCAGAGTGTCCATGCCACCTCTTTTTACTGGGATTTTGGGACCGGGGAGACAAGCCGGGAAGAGAATCCCGTGTACGAATTTAAAAAAGCGGGACGCTACCTGGTGAGCCTGACTTCCGATAAGGATGGAACTTACCCGGCCGTATCACGCAGCCTGGTGGAGGTTCTGGAATCGCCGGTCGCCGACTTCCGGATCGAGGAGGGGATGGAAGGGATCGATAACCATGTTGTGCTGAACCTGGTAAATTACTCCTCCGATGCTTCCGCATTTGCCTGGAACCTGGTGGATAAGGAGAGCGCCGACTGCAGCCGCTGGTCGTCGGTAGAATACCAGCCCACCCTTCAGCTGAATACCATTACCCCCGATTCCCGGGCCGTGAAGCTGGAGGTGATCAATGAAAATGGCTGCAGCGATACAGCCGTTCAGCCACTGCCCCTGGTGGTTCAGAGCTCCGAAACCCGGATCAAGTTTGCAACGGCTTTCAGTCCCAATCCTTCGGGACCCGGTGATGGCAGCTTTGCCCCGGGTTCCAGGCGGATCGATTTGTTCCATCCGATTTATATCGAGGTTCCTGTGGAGTACCGCATGCGGATTTATACCCGGCGGGGTGAGCTGATCTTCGAAACCCGGGAGGTGTACCGGGGTTGGGACGGCTATCTGCACCAGGAGGCGGCTCCGGCCGATGTATATGTCTGGATGGTCGATGGCAGGTGGGCCGACGGGGAGCCCTTCAGCATGCATGGCGACGTCACTCTGATCCGGAACAGCTACTGGTAATTGCGCAGGAATGCTATTTTTGTAGGACTGTGTACCGGCCGAGACCCTCCAAAGAACAGCAACTCCTCTTTGATCTTCTGAAAGGAGCCCCTCCCGCCACCCTGGAGGGAATTGATACGACCGTACTGTTCGATCTCTTCCGGAGGCACCGCCTGTTTCCCCTTGCAGGTGATCTTTTGCCCCTGATGGAGGAGAAGGAACGCGAGCGCTGGAAACAGGCTAAACGGCTGGGCTCGGTGAAGAGCCTTGGACTGGTGACGCGCCTGTTTGAAAGCCTGGATATGCTCGAATCAGAGGGGATAAATGCCTTGCCCCTGAAGGGACCTGTTCTGGCACAGGCCCTTTATGGCGATCTCAGTCAGCGTCATATGAGGGACCTGGACCTGCTGGTCAGTGAAAAAGACCTGCATAAAGCCCTGGAGGTCCTGCAGGCTTCCGGATATGCACAAAAATTTCCCGGGAAAGTACTCACCGAAAAACAATGGAAGATTTATCTCAGACAACAATATGATGTGGCCCTGGTACATCAGGGACAGGGGATTATTCTGGAACTGCATACACGGATTGCCTATCCGGAACTGCTGGGTCGCATGGAGCAGTTGATTACCGGGGAGACCGCAGCCATTGAATTAGCCGGGCGATCTGTACCTTGCATGACGCTGGAGGGATGCTTTCTTTACCTGGCCATCCATGGAGCCCATCATCTCTTCTTCCGTCTGTTCTGGTTGCGCGATCTGGCAGAAGCCTTAAACAAATGGGACCTGGATCAGCAAAGGATTTTGGAAAATGCCCGGCTGATGGGCGCAGAGAGAATGCTTGGGGTGGGACTAAAGCTGGCGGCTTCTTTTTTCGGAGCCAGGATCCCCGGGGAATACCAGGAATTTCTTGAGGAAAATACGGTCATCCTGAACCGGCTTGAAGAACGTTGCCATCGTGCCATTCTCGATCCCCGTTTCTATGGCAGAAGGAGCCGCCGGAATGTATTGTTGTTTTCCATGAAAATAAAAGCGGGATGGACCCACAAATGGCATACCCTGAGCTCGGTGTATTGGAGGTGGCGTGTCCGTAAATTTGTACGCTGATCAGAGCGTAATCCGGTCGATGATGGTGCGGAAGATCAGGTCCACCGAATCCTTGATGGAAGTGACGGAGGTATCGATTACCAGGTCGGGATTTTTCGGAATCTCAAAAGGGGAGGAGATGCCTGTGAAATCCTTGATCTCCCCGGCACGTGCCCGTTTGTAAAGGCCTTTGGTATCGCGTTGTTCGCAGACTTCCAGGGGAGGATTCAGAAAGATCTCGATAAAGTCTTCCTTCCCGATGATGTCCCGGGCCATCTTCCGGATCTCTTCGGTGGGACTGATAAAGGAGCAGAGGGTAATCATCCCGGTATTGATCAGGAGCTTGGAGACTTCTGCAATGCGCCTGATGTTCTCCAGGCGGTCCTCTGCGCTGAATCCCAGGTTGTTATTAATACCAATGCGGATGTTATCCCCGTCCAGCACCTGGCAGAAGAACCTGCGGAAGAAAAGTTCCTTTTCCAGGTTGGCCGACAGGGTGGTTTTCCCGGAGCCTGAAAGCCCGGTAAACCAGATGACCCTGGCACTCTGCCGGAGGATCTCCTCTTTTACTTTGCGGTCGTAGATGCGGTCAAATACGGGATAGATATTTTCTGCCATTGGTCTGTGTCATAGTTTAATTAAAGATAATTATAATGGTGGTTTTTAAAAGCCATAATTCAGTCCAATCCGGAAGGTGCCGGTTTCCCCGTGGTACTCCTCCGGGGTCCAGCGATCCAGGTACTCCAGCTCGCCACTCACATTTCTCCATTCATAGCCCAGCCTCATATATAGATCATTGAGCAGCTGGCAGGTAGCCAGGAGGCCCAGGTGAACCGATTCCCAAACGATGGGATCAAAGGATGTAATTCCCTGGCGGGGCATGGTACCCAGTGCCGTATGGTCGGGCCCTTTTTCGGAGTGTTTGTAGTAGGCTTTGATATTCAGGGTGCGGACCGGCCGGAATTCCATTCCCAGGTATAACTGCCGGGCATTATCTTCCAGGTAGTGCCCCAGGTTATACTGGTTCGATTCAAAGGTAGTGGTGAGGATGTTATGCATAAAAGTAAGCGCATTGCTCCAGGTATATTCGGCGCTGATCCGGGTATTGGATAAAAGGGTAGAGGCTGCTCCCAGTTTGTAGGACACAAAATTATGTTCCCCGCTGTGGAAGATCCGGTCCACAGCCACCTCATCCAGGAAGACTGTTCCATAGAGGTGCAGGTGCTTCAGATTGCGGGAGGATGCCGAAAGGAACAGCTGGGAATTCATGTTATCGATCCGGGCGTTCAGGGTGTGATCAATGGCTTTGTAGAAGGCCACCGGCAGGAGGAAGGCGGCATGAGGGTGGCGGTAGTCGTAGATCACGGAATTCCCGACAGACAGCTGCAGGCCGGTGGCCGGTGTAAAAGTAAAGATATTGGCCGCCAGGTATTTCGAATGATACACCTCCCGGAAATCAGTCCCATAGGCCGTGGAGGTGGTAAAAGAGAGCGTGGAATCGACCACCTCGGAGATCAGCGAGCCATGCACATAGGTGAACCGGAACCAGGGTGCCGGGTCCATGGCCAGCTCCAGTCGCGGGAAGGCGGGCGTGCGCCCCGAAAAGATATTGGCCCCGGCATTGTTTTCCCCCCAGGCAAACTGCCCCAAAATCAGTCCCACGTGTCCCCAGTCCCAGCCATAGCTGATCCCGGCACGCAGTTCCCAGTAGTCCCTTTTCCCTTCTGAAAATATTTTGATGTTTGATCCTCCGATGCGCTGGTTCTGAAAGTCCCGGGCGGTGAGTTCGGTCGACTCGTGATTATCGCGCAGGGAGGCCCAGATGCCAAAGCGGCCGATGGTGGAGGAGGCCTCCACCCCGTTCCACCAGTGGTAGAAAGAGCCATTCCGCTTGGTCCGCAGATCCCCCCCCAGGATGGGATTGATGCTCATCCGGAACAGGGAGTCCCGGTAATAAAAAGCATCAAAGCGTTTCTTCTGGTCCAGCCAAAGCCAGCGGCTTCCGGAAGTACCGGCTTCCCCGGGCGGCAGATCTTTTTGATAGTCCCTCAGGTAGAAATCCAGTTCGGATTGCTGCCGCCGGTTCAGCTCGCTCCGGGAGGAGTCGGCCGCCAAGAGCATTTCAGCAATGTCCAGCCTGCCGTAGGGTTTGACCAGCGAATGCAGGTCGATCACCTTCTGGGTGGCCAGCTCATCCAGGAAGAGGTAGATCCCCTGATTGGAGATATGGGTGCTCAGGTATTGCGCCCGGACAGGGGAGGCTGCCAGCACCAGGCAGCCAATCAGCATCCATCCGGTATATGTATTCTTCCATCTCATGCTTGTACTATCTGTATAACATTCCGGCATTTTCAAGCAGGGCCACCGAACCGCTCTCCGAGTCGACGATTGCCTGAACTTCTTCCGGGGTGCTTTTTTTGGCACCCATCAGGCGAACTTCCTTCTCGCCAAGCAAGGTGAGCATCCGGATGTCGATCCGTTCCGACTTCTCCAGCATGGAAAGGGCGGTTCCGGCATTGTTTTCATAGCTAACGCTGAGCCGGTCGAAAATAGTCTGCCGGTCGCCCCATCTGAACAAATCCATCAGCTCCGGATTCCCGGTGCCGTCGCGGCACTCTGCAAAGACGATCAATGTTCCTCCCTTTTTCACAAAGGAGGCCGCATGGTGGATCGATTTATGGGCCTGGATAAAGTTAATATCTTTTGGGTATCCCCCGGCACTGGCGATCACCAGATCGAAGTTCCCCTTTTCCGCCGACCTGAAATACTGGTCGTACTTCCGGCACACCTCCCTGAAATCCTTATAGTTTTTACCGGCATGGAGCTCGCAAACCTGCTTCCGGCTGTTCAGGATGGCATGGATCTCCAGGCGTGGGGGCAGCATGCCGTTGATCTCCTCCAGGTCCAGGGCCAGGGGATTGTGATCCAGTTCTCCCGGCCGGCATCCGGCGGCCAGGCTGCGGTTTTGGAAGTCCACGAAGAGGCGGTGATTTTCCAGGATCGATTCATAGGCCGCCAGGCCCGGAAAGAGCAGTTTTCGTCCCCCGCCGTAGCCGGCGAAATAGTGGTGCAGGATGGCCCCGAAGCTGATCAGCAAATCGTGCCGGAGCAGCTCCCCGGAAATCCGCACGCTGGTTCCGCGCGAGGTGGTCCCCAGGCTTTCGAAGTTCTCCGTGTCCCTGCTGTGATGATGCACAAAGCGGAACTGCCGGTAGGTCTGCCCATAGCTCTCCAGGCACTCCGCATCAGACTGGGGCGGATGGGTCCCGTAGGCAATGTAGAAGGTAATCCGGGAAGGGGAGAGGCCTGCATCGAGCAGGCAGGAGCTTAGTACCGGCAGGTAGCCGGGATACTGGCAGAGCCGGGTCTTATCGGCCACGACGATCCCGGCACTGGACACGGAGTTGTGTTTCAGGGGCAGGTGGGTGGAAAGCAGCTCCCTGAAGGAGTCCGGACTGCAGCTTACCGGAGGCTCCTGATGGCTTAGGCGGGTTATCTCCCGGTTCAGTCGCACAGAGATCTCCCGGGAGCCGTATTTCAGGTCTAGAACTCGGGACATGGAACCATTCTTGGCCTCTCCCGGTTGCGCCTGGTCTTGAATTCGTAGGTAATGGAGACCTCGTGGGCGCCTCCGGTTGAGGAGACCAGGTTGGAGATGGTGAAATCGTAGCTGTAACCCACCCGGAGCTGATCCATTTTATATCCCACCAGGAAGGCCATGGCATCGCCCCGGGGATCTTTCTGGTATTGCTCGTCGCTTCCGCCCTTGAGGAAAGGGATCCCCCGGTACCAGAAACCCAGCATCAGAGGTGCCTTGAGCCAGTAGAGTCCGAGCACCATCTGGTTATATACATCCTGGTGCTGGAAGTAGGCGGCCAGGGACAGCGTTTCGTCAATGGGATTGGTCAGGCGCCCCTTCTTCACGATCTGGTATCCTCCAAAAATGGTGAATTTCATGGGCAGGAGGGCCTCGTTGTTGTACAAACCGTAATTGGGCTGCAGCAGGTGGTCCACGGTAAAGCCTCCCCAGGCCCGGTCGCTGTAACCGATCAGAGAGGCGGAAAAATCCACATCGGGCTTGTAGGCATCAGTGGGGGGCTGTTCGATGGTCCCCCCGCCGGTCCCCCCGGAGGAGAGCTGGTCGTTCCAGACCAGTTTCCAGTAATCGAGCCCCATCTGGGTGTAATTGAAATGAATTCCCGGACGGAGATGAAACTCCCGGTTCACCTGGATATCGTAGGAGTAGAGGATCCCTGCATTGAGGATCCCCAGGTCGCCTGTTCCGGCCACATCGCGCATGATCAGAACGCCCACGCCACTGTTGAAATTCTCAAAGAAATGGTCGTAGGCAAAGCTGTAGGAGACAAAAACATTGTTGAGTTCGGGCCACTGGTTGCGGTAAACGGCAGAAACCCGGTCGCCCTCGGTGGCTCCTGCAAAGGAGGGGGCCAGGTAGAGGGGATTGGCATAGAACTGGGTGAATTGCGGATCCTGACCCTTAGCCAGAGTAAATGCCACCACCAAACCTATAACCAGTGCGAATCTTCTCACTAATGAGGGCTTCTAGATAAACGAATAATACTAATGGATACGTTGAATCCGTGAATAGGTTTCATGTTCTAAAAATCAGGGGGTATTTTAACACGACGTGGTTATTTACTTCGTAAACAATCCCAGGTCGTTAATTAAAACACCCCCTGATTTTAATAATCCAGGCTGTTTCTAAAATCCCCCCTGTTCTTACTATTCACCTTCCCCTGATTTTAAACTACTGGGGCCGTTTCCATAAGAGGGTGATGTCGCCCGCCAGGGAGTCGGGGGAGCCGTTCTTATAGACCAGGGTGACCTTCCACAGATAGACGCCCTGTGCGGCCAGGGTGCCCTTGATATAGCCATCCCATCCGATGTTAATGTCGTGGCTCTGGAAGATCAGCTCGCCCCAGCGGTTGTATATGTAGAGATGGTATTCCTCCACCTGCTTGTTTACTCCCGGGAAGAAGATGCTGTTGGCCACGTTCGATTGAAGTCTTTGAACTCTTAGTCTTAGTTAATGAGCCATCAAGAGAAACGCACAGGATTCTATAGTTCGATATGAATGATTACTAAAAGACAATCCTAGCCTGGATTATTCATAAATAAAAGGGAATTGTTCATTGAAAATGCTGAAAAGTCAGTAAATTCAAGTTGTTCAGAACAACCCC
>JARGFM010000018.1 GCA_029210725.1 Bacteroidales bacterium
AAACCTGACTACAACGCTTTCAAAAATAAAACCTGCCATAAAAATGAGTCAAAACTACAAGGGTAATATGACTTCCAGGAATGAAGAATTTGTAAAGCTTGTATCTGAGAATAACGTAAGACATGCAATTTCAACAATCAGATCAAAAAGCCCAATCTTAAAAGAAATGGAAGAAAACGGAGAGATAAAAATAGTAGGCCTTTTCTATACGTTGACGAAGGGAGAACTGCTTTTTGTTGAAAATTGAAAGTGTTGTGTTGCAACAGGAATGTATCCGGCTTTTTGCATTTGTTCCACTTTTTTGGGAATAGTGTCTATTCCGGGATAAGCATCCATCCAGAATTTGTCGATCTCCCCGGGTCGATCCTCTGTAAACCATGAAGCTTCCGATACCGCCACGTATCCTCCGGGCTTTAAAAATTTCCGCCATTCGTTCAGGCCACGTTCAAAACCTATATTATAAATAGCCCCTTCTGAACAAATGAGGTCCATTTCTTCGGGCTGAAAAGGGAGTTTTTCCATAGAAGCAATAGAAGCAATGATGCCTTCCACGCGATCCTGGAGATTGAGTTTAGCGGCATTTGAATTAAACAGGTTTATAAATGCGGGGAACAGGTCAACTCCTGTAATTGTTCCGGTTGTATGCTGTGCCAGCACCATAGTTTCTCCCCCTGTTCCACAACCAAGGTCGGCAATCCGGGATTTATCAGACAGATTGTCGATGAAGCTCAATGCTTTCAGGGTTATTTCTGGACTGCCCGGTCCCTGTCTTTCTATGCTCGAATAATATTCGCAGATTAACTGGATATCAATCGTTCAAAAAATCGATGTTCTCGAAGCCATGAAGAAAGGTTTCATGGAATACAGTAAGGGGAACACCGTTGTTCCGCCGGTGGGAGAGTTGCTTTTTGAGGACCCTCCCGGCGATGTCCACATTAAATACGGCTACATAAAAGGCGGCGAATTTTATGTCATTAAGATAGCATCCGGGTTTTATGATAATCCCAAAATGGGGATTCCGTCCGGACAGGGATTGATGTTATTGTTCAAGCAGAAAACAGGCCAGCCGGAGGCGGTATTGCTCGACGAAGGTTATCTGACCGATATCCGGACCGCCGCTGCAGGGGCCCTGGCGGCCAGGTATTTTGCGCCGGGGAAACTCAAAGCAGCCGGGATTATCGGGACCGGTGTTCAGGCCAGGTTACAACTGGAGTATTTGCAAAAAAACGCTGTTTGCAGGACCGTCTGGCTTTGGGGAAGAAACAGGGAACACGCCGAAAAGATGAAGGCAGAACTGGACCATCAGTTTGAGGTGCACCTGGCTTCCACCTGCAAGGAAGTGGCTCAGAATGCCGGGATCATTTTCACCACCACTCCTTCTGAAGTTCCCTTGCTAAAAGCCGGGGATATTGAAGCCGGAACACTGATAGTGGCCGTGGGGTCCGATACCGCGGATAAGCAGGAACTGGAAAGTGCCCTCTTGCAGAAGGCGGATCTGGTTATTGCCGACAGTCTTCCGCAAAGTAAAAACAGAGGGGAGATCTATCAGGCAGTCAAAGCGGGTTCTATTTCGGATGATAAAGTAGTGGAGCTGGGTACGGCTATCCAACACCGGGAGCTGCAGCGCAGCGACGACCGGCAGATTATTGTGGTGGACCTTACGGGTGTTGCAGTACAGGATATTATGATTGCTTCGGCGGTATATGACCAGTATTCCAAAATGAAGAAGTAGACCATGCTGAACTATGTAAGTATTAAGGGCGGGGGAGACCCTGTGGATCTTGAGACCGCTGTGATAAACGGCTTTGCCTCAGATGGCGGATTGTATGTACCGGAACACCTTCCCCGTATTTCCAAATCCGAATTAGAGGATTGGAAACGGCTGGGCTATAAAGACCTGGCTTTCGAGATTCTGTCACTGTTTATGGACAGAAGCACCCTTTCGGCAGAGGAGCTAAAGGGTCTGATCGACAGAGCCTATGGAACATTTGAGGCCGGGGAGGTTATCCCGATCCGGAAATTGCCGTCACGGAAGGACACTTATGTCATGGAACTTTTTTATGGTCCCACCCTCTCCTTTAAGGATATAGGCCTGGTATTTTTAGTGAACCTATTGAATTTCTTTTTGGAAAGAAGAGGAGAAAATCTTTCTGTCATTGTTGCTACCACGGGCGATACAGGACCGGCAACAGCCAGCTTTATTGCAGGTTTGCCCGCACTGGATGCCTGGGTACTCTATCCCAGGGGAAAGATTAGCGAGGAGCAGGAGCGCCAGATGACCACCCTGCCCCAGCTGAATGTTCATCCGGTGGGTGTTTTTAATTATCCGGAAGGTGGTGATGATCTGGACGCGGCTATCAGGAAATTGTTTGCAAACCAGGCTTTTAAAGAAAAGGTAAAGCTCGGAAGTGTGAATTCCATAAACTGGGGACGGATCATGGTGCAGATTGTACACTATGTTTATGGATATCTGCAGGTGGTCGATGCGGTCGGAGAGGAGATTAATTTATCCGTACCTTCAGGCGGGTTTGGAAATCTGTGTGCCGGCAGCCTGGCCCGTAATATGGGCCTGCCCGTTAAAACTCTTATGGTGGCCAACAACCGGAATGCCTGCCTGGACCGTATTTTCCGAAAAGGAATCTTTTCAAAGGAGAAGATCCATGAAACGCTTTCTTCGGCCATAGATATTCTGGTCCCTGTCAACTTCTGGAGATATTTATACTTCGCCATCGGGAAGGATCCGGAGAAAATCAGACGGTGGATGGAAAAATTTGAGGAAAAGGGAATCGTTCAGTTTGATCTGGAAAGCTACGAGGCCTATCAAAAGGGCTTTCTTTCTGTGAGCGTGGGGGATGAGCTTACCCAAAAGACTATCAGGGAAACTTACGAGACAGAGGGGTATTTGCTGGATCCGCACGGAGCGCTTGCATTGGCTGCGGCTGATTTACTGGCGGAGAAAGCAGGCGATCATAAACTGATCTGCCTGGCCACGGCACATCCGGCGAAATTCCCGGATGCCATTAAAAAGTCGCTTGAGGCTGGAGCTTTACCCGCGGCGGCCATTCATCCTTCCCTGGAAAGAGCGAAGAAGCTTTGTCAGAAAGGATATAGCTGTGAGCAGGAGCATCTTGAAGAAGCTTTGTTAAATGCAATGGAAAGTTACTGGGAGCAAAGCAGGGGAGCAAATACATAGTCCGGGTATGGCCCATTACAGCAGATTATCACGAAAAGACATTGAGGCGATCTCCGCGGATTTCGGCCTTCATTCAATCAGCTCTTTTAAGGTTTTAAGCGGAGGATGGGAAAATACCAATTATCTGGTAGAAGCAGGAAAGGGAAGATATGTTTTGACCCTTTGCGAACAAAAAAAACCGGAGCAGGCAAGGGACCTGGTTTTTCTGCTGGAGCATCTGGAAAGGAATCATTTTGGGACCTCCAGGGTAAAGCGCAGCCTTAAAAATGAACCCCTTATCCTCCGGGGGGGGGAAAGCCATCATCATGAAGAGTTTTGTGGAAGGAAAGATTCTGAAAGAGTTGACACCTCCTCTGATTGAACTGGCAGGAAGGGAACTGGGCAGACTTCACAAAATTGAAGCTCCTGAATATCTGCCAAGGAAGCTCAGTTATGGAAGAGAGCAGTTTGGGCAGGTGGAGAAGTACGCAGCAAATACCGGGTTCGAGAGGTGGCTCAGGCAAAAGCATGAGTATTTTTCTCCTTACCTGAGCCCGGATTTACCCAGAGCTTTTATTCACGGCGATGTCTTTTGCGACAATGTGATTGTCAGCGAGGATGATCGCTCCGTAGCCATCCTGGATTTTGAAGAGTCGGCTTTTTATTATCGAATCT
The DNA here is from genome assembly GCA_029210725.1 of Bacteroidales bacterium. Classification (NCBI taxonomy): domain Bacteria; kingdom Pseudomonadati; phylum Bacteroidota; class Bacteroidia; order Bacteroidales; species Bacteroidales bacterium. The sequence continues at coordinate 3,848 of JARGFM010000018.1, forward strand.
TTGATATCGGAATGATGATCATAGGGACCTGCCCGGAGGGACAAGCAGTGGATTTTAAGAAGGCCGGGGCACTGCTGAAAGGCTACCTGCAGGAGATTTCATTGCTGGATCTGGAAGAGCAGTACCTACAGGCATTTACCGTTTATGCCGGAGCCGCCATGACTTTCTGGCGGCACAGGAATTTCAATTATTCCCGGCCCGACTCCGGCCTGGCAGATCATTATCTGGGCCTGAAAGTACTCACAGATTTTGTGGAACAGCAAGACGCCGGGGATTTTCTGAACCGGGTTCTTCCATAAGTGGATGGAGCGGTGCTTTGGAAGCCGGAACCTAGCCCTGTCCATGATCTCGCCAGGATTATTCCGTGAGACCTGTCTGAAACCGGACTTTTCCCTGTCTTTTTGAAGCAGATGGTATAAACAGTTTGTGACCTGGACTGTTATACCATTATTAAGAATTAATATTCGTTAATCTGAAAATAAGTATCATATGGAAAATAAATCGGACAATGCAAGCAAATGCCCGGTGACCGGTGCTACCAAAATGCAGAGTGTGGGATCCGGCGGAACGAAAAATCGCGACTGGTGGCCAGAGCAGTTGAAATTGAATATACTGCGCCAGCACTCTTCTTTATCGGATCCGATGGGGGAGGAGTTTAATTACGCAGAGGAATTCAAGAGCCTGGATCTGAAGGCACTGAAAAAGGATCTGCACGATCTGATGACTGACTCCCAGGATTGGTGGCCGGCAGATTTCGGGCATTACGGACCCTTATTCATCCGCATGGCCTGGCACAGTGCGGGGACTTACCGCACGGGCGACGGTCGTGGTGGAGCAGGAGGCGGACAGCAACGTTTTGCGCCCCTGAACAGCTGGCCAGACAATGCCAACCTGGATAAGGCCCGCAGACTGCTTTGGCCGGTCAAACAAAAGTATGGCCGGAAGATATCCTGGGCAGACCTGATCATCCTTGCCGGTAATGTGGCCCTGGAATCCATGGGATTCAAAACCTTTGGATTTGCCGGTGGGCGTGAAGATGTCTGGGAGCCGGAGGAGGATGTAAACTGGGGTTCGGAGACTGCCTGGCTGGAGGGGGAAAAACGTTACTCCGGCGAGCGTGATCTGGACAATCCGCTTGCAGCGGTGCAGATGGGACTTATTTATGTGAATCCGGAAGGGCCTGAAGGCAATCCTGATCCCCTGGCTGCGGCCAGGGATATCCGGGAAACATTTGCCCGGATGGCCATGAACGATGAAGAAACAGTGGCTCTGATCGCCGGGGGGCATACCTTCGGGAAAACACACGGAGCCGGCGATGCGGCACATGTCGGACCCGAACCGGAAGCGGCAGGCATTGAAAACCAGGGTCTGGGCTGGAAAAGCAGCTATGGCTCTGGGAAAGGAGGCGACACCATTACCAGTGGTATCGAAGTGACCTGGACACAGACTCCGGCCAAGTGGAGCTATTACTTCTTCGATAACCTGTTTAAATACGAATGGGAACTGGTAAAAAGTCCGGCGGGCGCACATCAGTGGATGGCTAAAAATGCCGGCGAGGTAATTCCTGATGCACACGATCCTTCAAAAAAGCATGCGCCAACCATGCTTACTACGGATCTTTCATTACGCTTTGATCCCGCTTATGAAAAAATATCAAGACGATACCATGAACATCCCTTAGAATTTGCCGATGCCTTTGCCCGTGCCTGGTTTAAACTGACCCATCGGGATATGGGACCGAGGGAGCGTTACCTGGGCCCCGAAGTACCCGCAGAAGAACTTATCTGGCAGGATCCAGTACCGGCCGTGGATCATGCCTTGATTGAAAAGAAGGAGGTTGAAGCCTTAAAAGCGGAAGTATTAAAGTCGGGACTTTCTGTGCCGGAGCTGGTATCCACTGCATGGGCTTCGGCTTCCACATTCCGGGGATCCGATAAACGTGGAGGTGCCAATGGTGCCCGCATTCGTCTTGCCCCTCAAAAAGACTGGGAGGTTAACAAGCCAGCTCAATTGAAGAAGGTGCTGGAAAAGCTGGAGGGCATCCAGGAAAAATTCAACAGTACGCAGACTGGAGGTAAAAAGGTCTCTCTGGCCGATCTAATTGTCCTGGCCGGTTGTGCAGGGGTGGAGAAAGCTGCAAAGGATGGGGGTTTTCCCGTAAGTGTTCCCTTTACCCCGGGCCGGATGGATGCAACGCAGGAGCAGACCGATGTGGAATCGTTCATGGTCCTGGAGCCGGCAGCCGATGGTTTCCGTAACTACCTGAAAACGAAATACAGCGTAGCTACTGAAGAGCTGCTGGTTGATAAAGCCCGGTTACTTCAGCTGACTGCTCCCGAGATGACAGTTCTGGTAGGAGGGATGCGGGTATTGAATACAAATGCTGACAACTCCGGTCATGGAGTTTTCACCCGGCGACCCGGAGTTCTGACCAACGATTTTTTTGTAAATCTGCTGGATATGAATACGGTCTGGAAGCCTGCTTCCGTGGATGAAGAAAGCTTTGAAGGACGTGATCGTTCAAGCGGTGCCTTAAAATGGACAGGAAGCCGGGTAGATCTGATCTTCGGATCCAACTCGGAACTCAGGGCACTGGCCGAGGTGTATGGAAGTGCTGATGCGCAGGACCGTTTTTTGAAGGCTTTTGTGGCAGCCTGGGATAAGGTTATGAACCTGGATCGCTTTGACCTGGCCTGAGTCCGGACACATGGACCTGGCCCGAGCCGGGAACCGGATATGTAACTTTTAAGGGTGTCTCACGGGGCACCTTTTTTTTTATGGAGCATTTTGTGAATGGATGAATGATATACAAAAACAGACAGGCTGGTAAGGGATAATTTCCAAAGTAATCATAAATTGAGCTTAGTTTTAATTCTGGCCTGGCGCGGGAAATGCAAATTTTGAATTACGCGAGCGCATTCCCCGTAGCTCTGCTGCGAGGTAAGCGAGCACATTTAAATGGCGATATATGATACAAGCTTCTTATAAAAAATAAACTCAGGAGATTAATCAGATGAAAGTAGGAATTATAATCTGCGACAGATACAGTAACTGTGCAGGAGGGAAATGCTTTCGGGCTATGCGAAACAGAGAAGGGGCCTTTGCTGTTTACAGTAAAAGTGAAGCCTTGGAAATTGCCGGATATACCAGTTGTGGTGGCTGCCCGGGTGGAAATATTGAATATGCCCCTGAAGAAATGATTAAGATCGGGGCAGAAGCTATTCATTTTGCGACGGGTTTTGTTGTTGCTTATCCCCCCTGTCCTTACATTTCTCATTTTAAGAATTTTATAGAAGACAAATACAAGATAAAAGTGCTTGTTGGAACTCATCCTATACCCCAAAAGTATTATATTACCCATGGGAACCTTGAAACCTGGCAAAGTGATGAGTGGAAGGAATTAATTGCCCCGACCCTGGCAGATGAAAAGATGAGAAAAGAATATGATTAGGAAAGTAAACTCCCCGGCAGGGAATCCCGGACCAGGTAAAAAATGGGATGAGCTGTTTTTTCAGACAGAACGTGTATGAATTTAGACAAAGTGCATCTGGCAGCTCAGAAACCGGAACTCTATGAAAAAGGAGACTCCGTCATCTGGACGGATGAGCATATCTCAGGAAAGTTGCTGGAACTGCATCTGAATCCGGAAGTCGATTCAGCGAGCCGCTCACTGGAAAGCATAAACCGGACCCATGAGTTTATTCTGTCATTCTGCCATACAACTCCCTTGACCATACTTGATCTGGGCTGCGGGCCGGGTTTATATTTAGAGAGGCTGGCCGGGACAGGACATTTTTGCACCGGTATGGATTTTTCAAAGAGCTCCATAGGCTATGCCACAAACAGGGCCCGGGAAAAGGGCCTTAAGATCAATTATATAATTCAGGACTATCTGAAACTGGATTACCAGAATCAGTTTGATCTTATTATCCTTATTTATACAGACCTGGGGGTCTTGCTACCGGATGAAAGAGTTGAATTGCTGGATAGGATCTACAGAGCGCTGAAACCTGGCGGACTTTTTGTCTTTGATGTGCTGAATGAGCGTAATGCAGATCAGAAATTCCAGGAGCAGCAGACCTGGTCGTATGAATTCAGCGGTTTCTGGAAGCCAACGCCCTATTTGGAACTGGCCAGTGGTTTTCATTATCCGGGATCAAAGGTGTTCCTGAAGCAGCATACCATCGTGGATGAATCGGACCGGATACAGAACTATCGATTCTGGACGCACTATTTTAATTGGGATGATATGATGGAAATACTCTCTTCCAGAGGCTTCCGGGAGACAGAGCATTTTGAAAACATTCTGCCTGCCAGGGATATCTGGGATGGAGAAAATGTCACTTTCTATAAAACACGAAAATAGCACTGCCCCGCATTACCTTTTAAGAAAAAAAAGGAAATGAAGATATTTAACACAGGTGCCGCTTATTAAGGGAATATGATAAGCAAATCTCTGATAACTAAAAATACAAAGCATGAAAAAGTCATTATTAGCCCTGCTTACGCTTGTTTTTTTCAGCAATTGCCAGACAAGGACCTCTGAATGGAAATCTCTGATTATTGACAACTCCCTGAAAGGCTGGCATATTTTCCAGGATGAGGGAACAAAGAAAGGATGGATCGTGGAGGATCAGATTCTGATATTTAACGGGATATCGGACATGGAGAGCGGGGAAGGGGATGCCAGCCTCTTGTCGGACAAAGTATATGAGAGCTTCGAGATACAGTTTGACTGGAAAATAGCGCCCGGAGGAAACAGCGGATTCATGTGGGGTGTCCAGGAGGATGATAAGTACCATTATCCTTATCAGACCGGACCGGAAATTCAAATCCTGGATCCGGCCATTTACGATAAGCCCGGGATAGCTCTCGGCGGAGAGATAGAAGTAAATAATGCCCGGGAGGATCTGGAGGCTCATAAGCACTTTGTGGGGGCCCTGTACGATCTGTCGGCACCTTCTGTCCTGGACGCAGCCAGGCCTGCCGGCCAATGGAACTCCTACCACATAAAAATAGATTACAAAGCCAACCGGGGAGATGTGGTTTTAAACGAGGTACTTGTAAATTCTTTCCCGCTCAGGGGCCCCGGATGGGATTCCATGGTTCAACAGAGCAAGTTCAGCAGACCGGAGGAGGCCGAATATCTCGGCGATGCACGCTGGGATGGTTTTGGCAGGTTCTCCAAAGGACATATCTGTTTTCAGGACCATCCCGGGGAGGTCTCTTTCAGAAATATCCGGATCAGAGAACTGGATTAATCTTCCAGCTTGTTGTAGTATTTGCTGACCATGGCAGCACCCACGATGCCCGCTTCATTCATCAGTTTGGCGGGGACTACTTTGGCTTTGGTTGTCAGATGGGGAAAGAATTTGTCTCCTTTTTTGCTGGCTCCTCCTCCGATGATGATCAGATCGGGCCAGACCAGTTCTTCCAAACGGAGCAGGTATTCGTTGAAACGTCCGGCCCAGGTATCCCAATCCAGTTCAAGCCTTTTACGGGCCGCATCGGTGGCATAAAGCTCGGCATCTGCTCCATGAAGAAGGATATGGCCCATCTCCAGGTTGGGGACCAGTTTCCCGTTGCTGAAAATCACGGTCCCCAGTCCGGTACCCACGGTGACCAGCAGCAGGGTTCCCATTTTTCCTTTCCCTGCCCCGAATTCGACTTCGGCCATCCCGGCAGCATCAGCATCGTTGACCACATGCACCTTGCAGCCGGTGGCCTTTGAAAAGAGTTTATTCAGGTTCTTATCTATCCAGCTATTATCCACATTGGCGGCTGTGCGGGCCACACCCTGCTGGATGACTCCGGGAAATCCGGCTCCCACAGGTCCTTTCCAGTCAAAGTGTTTCGTAATTTTTCCCAGCACTTTGGCTACGGCTTCGGGGGTGGCAGGTTGCGGGGTAGGGATGCGATATCTTTCAGTTAACAGCACTCCTTTTTTTGTATCAACAATGGCCCCTTTGACTCCGGAACCTCCGATATCAATTCCCAGGATCTTCCTCAGTTTCATTTTATAGATTTAATCATTAGTGTCCACTAAATATTAAAATACGTTCTTTGAAATCCTTTGTACATCGAGGTTGTAGAGCTTTTTGGGTGCGTGACGATTTGAATTACGCGAGCGCATTCCCCGTAGCTCTGCTGCGGGGTAAGCGAGCACATTTAAAATAAACAATTAATAGATGATTCCTCGCAGCTTGCTGCGAGGAGAATCAATTGAAAATAGTGGTTTTAGCTTTGTTAAAAGCGATAAACCATGAATCAAGGCAAATATGTCTTTGCTCAACTTACAGATTTTCTCCCTCAAAGAATCTTTGACCGTATGGTAGATAAGTACCATGGAAACAAGTATGTTAGGTTTTTCACGTGCTGGAATCAACTTCTAAGCATGCTGTTTGGTCAGCTTTCCGGCAGGGAAAGTCTGCGAGATCTTATGATTGGTCTGGATGCTCACAAGTCCAAGTATTATCATCTGGGATTTGGGAAAAGCGTAACCCGTTCCAATCTGGCTAAGGCGAATGAAAAACGGAACTGCAAAATCTTTGAAGAGTTTGCATACCATATGATCGACCAAGCTAGACAATGTGCGGTAACCCGAGACTTTGAGCTGGACATAAAAGCTAACGTATATGCCTTTGATTCTTCAACCATTGATCTTTGCCTGAGTGTCTTCTGGTGGGCGGAGTTCCGCAAAACCAAAGGAGCCATTAAGCTGCATGCTATGTTGGATGTAAAGACTTCTATCCCAAGTTATATCTATATTACTAATGCTTCGGTTCATGATGTAAATATCCTGGATCAGTTGAAGTATGAAACCGGTGGATATTACATCCTTGATCGAGGTTATCTTGATTTTGGAAGACTTTACAGGATCCATCGCCATGAAGCATACTTTGTTACCAGGGCTAAATCAAATACCCAGTTTAAACGAATGTACTCACACAAAGCCGATAAAGAATCAGGTGTACTCTCCGACCAGACAGGTAAACTTGTGACGTATTACCCACTGAAGGAATATCCGGAAAAACTTCGCAGAATAAAATACTACGATGAAGAAACAGATAAAACCTTGGTGTTCTTAACCAACAATTTTGACCTGACTGCCACAGAGATCGCACTTCTTTATAAGTATCGGTGGAAGATCGAGTTGTTTTTCAAATGGGTGAAACAACATCTGAAGATTAAGTCATTTTGGGGAACAAGCCCCAATGCGGTTAAGATCCAGATCTATTCAGCTGTAATTGCATATTGCCTGGTGGCCATAATCGGTTACAAATTGAAAGTAGACCGCTCAACCTACGAAATCCTACAGATATTAAGCATCTCCCTTTTTGATAAAACACCTATAAAAGAGCTACTTACGAATCACGATTACAAAGATGTCAAAGAACTAAATTATATACAGTTGAAAATCAATAACTTTTAAGTGGACACTAATGAGATTTAATAATGATTAATTAGATGGTTTAAGGATTTTAAAATTAGTTTTTTTTTTGTCGCAGCCTAAATTATTGGAGTTAAAAAGGCTTATAGTGGAATATTTTTCCTTAACTTTCTATAAAGCATTAATTCATACCAGACCAAAATGTTCATGGAAGAACAGCCCATATATCGTTGGAATTCAAAAACCATCCTGGTGGTGGAAGATGATGAATCAAGTGCTTACCTTCTGGGCACTTTTTTAAAGGAAACCGGCGCCACGATCTCATTTACTGCAGATGGGGATGAGGCTGTGGATTATGTTCGCAGGCACCCGGAAACCGACCTGGTCCTGATGGACATTCATCTTCCGAAAAAAGATGGTTTCACTGCCACCCGGGAAATCAAAGCCTTTGCCCGCGACATCGTGGTGATTGCACAGACTGCCTATGCCTTCTCCACCGACCACCAGGAGGCTAAACTGGCAGGCTGTGACGACTATCTCACCAAGCCTTTGAACATGAGCCTGCTGCTTGATAAGATGGACAGCTATCTCTCCTGATCTACTATTCAAATACCGCCTTATACAGGTGGTTATTTTCTACAGCCTCCCTGCTGTAAAAATCTCTGTGGTACTGATTGTTGATGTACAAGGGGGTCTGATTCAGGTAGTGGGGGGAAGCGGGGATCCCCGATATACCAGTGGGAATCACTGTCAGAGACTTGTCCCAGTCGGCTGTGTGAAAGATATGGCGCTCGGAGGCTCCGTGATTGGCCACAAAGCTTCTTCCTTCGGGATAACTGTAGGGTGATACCGTATGGGAACTGCCCCCGATGGCATAAGGCCCCCGGTTCACCTTGAAAAGCTTTTCCACGATGGAAACACTGCCCAGAGGATGCATCAGGGCCACTTTATGGAGCGCCCCCCATTCCCAGGCAGACACATCAGGCCCGTACATGGTACCAATGGTATCTACAGCCTGACGAAAGGCGGTCCGGATATTGTCCTGGAAACTCTCTGTCCTGTCCGCTGTATTCACATTGTCGCACCACAGAGACTGGCCTGTTAACCTGGTTCTTTCCACCAGGTTACCGGCTATGGAGGTGAATGCCAGCAGGTCATATTGATCGCCCAGTTCATCCTCAAACATGGCACTGTTCAGTTCCATCCACATGATCTCAAAGATCAGGGCGGCAGCAGATGAGACATGCATGTTATAATCCCATTCAGCCAGTACCTCATAGGCCTGCCGGTACTCCCCTGCAATATCATCCTGCAGGGCCTCCAGATAGACCGGTGTCATTGCCCTGGCCATATGGGAGTGCTGGTCCCGCAGCATGCGTTTGAAATCTTCTGTTCCCAGTACTTCTTTTTCTTCCAGCATTTCCCTGATCCGGCCGATGCGCCAGGGCAGGCTGAACCAGGTCCCGATGTAGTAGGGGTAGTCTGCACCCACCGTCTTGTTATTGGCACTGGAGACATACCCGCATGCGGGGTTATAGGAATAGGGCAGCTCCTCAAAGGGGACCGTGCCCTGCCAGTCATAAAGAGAGGTATCGCCCGGGTAGACCAGAATGCCCCCCGAATGCCTGACGGGAACTCCCGCGGATGTCTGGAGCCCGATGTTTCCGAAACGGTCGGCGTAAACAATATTTTGACTCACAGAGGTGAATGTTTTAACCGCATCCCTGAATTCTTCCCAGTTTCCGGCGTGGTTCAGCAAATGAACTGTTCGGACCTCATTGCTGAATTCATTACCCTGCCACCGGGCCGACAACACCTTATCTTTTACCCCTTTAAACTCACTGACCACCGGTCCCCGGTGGGTAAAGCGGTTGATCCGTACAGCCGGCGCCTCTTCTCCCTTCACCGGGATCTCTTCCTTTTCGATTCTCATATCCATCCACTGGCCATCCAGAAGGTACTGGTTGCTGTCGGACGGATTGATGGTCTCCAGGTAGAAATCCAGATCATCCACGGTCACATTGGTCATTCCCCATCCGATATCCTCGTTGTGCCCTGCAACAATAAAGGGAGCGCCAGGCAGGGCCACGCCGGTCACATTCAATTTACCTTCTACTACCTGGTGCATCTGGTACCAGATCCCCGGGGCCATCAGTCCCAGGTGCATGTCATTGGCCATAAGGGGCATCCCTGTTTCACTTTTCTCCCCTGATACCGCCCAGTTGTTGGATGCTTCAAACACCTGCAGGCCCAGTTTATCGATGATTTCTATGGCATCCTCCATGGCCGTCTGCAATGCCAGGGTTTTGTCTGACTGCATATACTCGGGGAAAACGGGAATCTCCTGGTAACTCAGGTCAGGCAACAGCTCCCTGAAGAGGGTGTCGGAGACCAGCTGCTGGATCTTGTAGAGCGCCATATCGGTGTTCCATCCCGAAGAGAGGTCCCAGGCCATATACCCGATCAGGTTGAAGGAGTGTTCGACCATCCAGGGATCGGGTTTGTATCCCAGCATGGTAAATTCGAAGGGAAGTTTTTTCTGATGCTGTTTGATAAACTGATTGATCCCATCAGTGAATGCCTCCACATACAGCAGGATATCAGGATCTGTTTGTGAAATCAACTGTCGTGATTTTTTTGAAAACTCCAGCGCCCGGAAGAGAAGGTCCGCCTCCACCAGTCCCGGATCGAGCACCTCCGAAAGGCGACCGGTGGTAATACGCCGCAACAGGTCCATCTGCCACAGGCGGTCCTGTGCCATGACGTAGCCTGCCGTCCGGTAAAGATCCGCTTCATTGTCTGCATAGATATGGGGAATCCCCATGGAATCGCGGAATACCGTTACAGGGGCACTCAGGCCGGCCAGGTCTGCACCTGCATTGTAATCAGGAAGGGCCCTGGTTTTTACACTGTTCAGAAAAATCATCCCGCCGGCCAGGGCCAGTACGATGACAATCAGAATGGCGGTGAGAATTCGCTTAAATAATTTCATATCAGGAGTTCAGCTTAGTGGTCCGGCGACAAGCTTGCCCGTAATTCCACAGGCTGGTGGTCGCTGTATTGAAAATTCAGGTCGATGGCTTTTACCTCCAGCAACTCCACATTGGGTGATGCCAGGTAACAATCGATGACAGTGGTCAGCGTGCTGGACCTGTCATATGGAGTGGAAACGCGCCTGTTGGTAGGCATGTATGCGTCGAAAGCCCAGTGCCAGCCGGCAGCAGGGTAGTCCTTATCTATGTAGGTTAAATTCTCTGTATCGAAGCGATGGGAGGGGAGCTCCGCTTTCAGTCCGAATGGGGTCTGGTTCCAGTCGCCTCCCACGATGATGTAGTTGCCTTTCTTATATTCAGTAAGCAGATAATCGCTCAGATAAGACATCTGCTGAGCTCTGAGTGAGCCGTCGTCGTAGGCTGAATTGTGGGTGTTGATAATAAGCAGTTCTTTCTGATTACTAAGGGGGTAACGGTTTACCAGAAAGCAGCGGTCCAGCATAAAGAGTTTCACGGGCCAGCTGTAGTTTCCCGGGAAGCTATGTCGTTCCACACTGCCGGGACACTGTATAGAAAGGGACAGTAATCCCGATTTTACCTTTCCCATGGGTTCGGTGACAGGGATGGGGACAAAGCCCACGTCGTAGTTTGTTCCAAAATAGCTGGTATGCCCGGGAAACTGCTCCTGTATGGACTGAACCTGATTCATAAAATAACTCCTTTTGGAATCCTGATCCACTTCCTGCAGAAGGATGAAATCGTAAGCGGTGTAGGGAGCCAGGGTGTTGCTGATCCCTTCCATATTCCTGGTAACCCCTTCCCTGTCCGGACGCATCTGCTCCCCGCCATCGTAAAAGAAATCCATGGAGGCATCCAGACCGGCGTATCCAATGTTCCAGATCAGCAGCTTTAGTTCTGCAGAGTCGGATAAGATTTCCGGCTCGCATTCAATGGTCTGGTTGTTAACGGCATCGGGCTTATAGTCGTCCAGGGTAGCATAGAGAAGGAAGAGCAATAATGCTCCCGCGAGAGTTAGAATCAGGAATAAAAAGGGGCGAATAATCTTCATTTGTTTAGAAATAGGGTCACTTAAAAGTACACAATTATCTGATTCATTTGAGGCGGCCGATTGGAAATTATTCCTAAATTGCCCGGACCAAAACCAACATCTATGAAAAACCGACTCTTCTCCACCGTACTTTTATTGCTCCTTTTCGTCCCGATGATCGCACAGGATGCGGAAAGCACTTCCACAAAAAGGGAGGAGAAAATTAAGACCGGATTTAACCTGGGCGGAGTGCCCGTGGTAGCCTATGATTCGGATATCGGCTTCAAATACGGAGCCCTGGTTAACCTTTACTGGTATGGAGATGGATCGCGCTATCCACAGTACGATCATTCGGTGTATTTAGAGTGGTCGCGTACGACCAAGGGAAACGGCATTAATCAGATCACCTATGAGACCGATAAACTTTTGCCGGGAATCAGATCCCTGTTTGAAGCCAGCTACCTGACGGAAAAGGCCCTGGACTTTTATGGCTTTAACGGCTACCAGTCTGTTTACGATCTTGATTTTGAAGACACCTACGATTCGGAAGGTTTTGCCAATCGCCTTTTTTACAGGCATTCCAGGCAGTTATTACGCCTTAAAGCCGATTTTCAGGGAGAGATCATCGGGCAGAAGTTGCGCTGGCTGGGAGGGATCGCCTATTATGGAAATTCCATTGATGCTGTGGATGTGGATGAACTGAATGAAGGAAAAGAGGAAGACCTGCTTTCGGGCAATTCTTTATATGACAGTTATGTGGCCTGGGGACTGATCAAGGAGGATCAGGCCAGGGGAGGCAATCATACCATTCTGAAGGGGGGGATTATTTACGATACCCGTGATAATGAGCCAAATCCTTTCACCGGACTCTGGTCGGAGATGCAATTACACTATGTTCCGGGCTTTTTAAGTAATACGGATTATAGCTATGCTAGACTTATTTTGACCCACCGGCAGTATTTCACACTGATCCCCGAATGGATGAATCTGGCCTACAGGCTGTCCTATCAGGGAAAGATTGCTGGTGAAATGCCCTTCTATATGATGCCTTTTATGTTTCAAACGGCCCCGAAGCTGACCAGAGACGGGGTGGGCGGCTCAAAAACAGTCAGAGGGGTGAGGCGCAACCGGATTGTCGGGGATGGCTTTGCTTTTGGAAATCTCGAATTAAGGGGGAAAATCCTCCGGACGAGTCTGTTCAAACAGAATTTTTATATTTCGCTCTCTGCTTTTGTGGATGCGGGTATGGTGACCCAGAAATATGATTTCAGTACTGCAAATATGCCGGCTGTACTGCCGGTCGATCTGCCCGGCCAGATCCTGGACCTGGATGCCAAAGAGGTCCCGCACGTGGGTTACGGGGGGGGAATCCACTTTGCCCTGAACCAGAACTTTATTGTAACGGTCGATTATGGCATGGCAGCCAAAAAATCGGACGGCGATACAGGCTTATATATTAACCTGAACTACTTGTTCTAGCCTGGATTATTAACGCTCGCTTTGATTAGCCCTGGCCGGACGGTTTATTTACCCGGATCCCATTCTCTGTAAAAGCGGTCGAGGAACTGGAGCATGTATTCGTGCCGCTCCTCTGCCATAGCCTTGCCCGTTGAGGTATTCATCAGATCCTTCAGCTTCAGCAGCTTCTCGTAGAAATGGTTGATGGTGGGGGCATCTGATTTATGGTAGCTTACGGAATTGTGGTACTCCCGGAGGGGAACTTCCGGATTGTGGATCGGCCGGTTCTTATATCCCCCGTAATTAAATGCCCTGGCAATTCCAATAGCCCCGAGGGCATCGAGCCGGTCGGCATCCTGTACAATCCGGAACTCGATGGTATTGATCTGATCCTGGGCAAATCCGCCCTTGTAGGAGATGTTTTTAATGATAAGCCGGATATGATCCACCCTTTCCCTGTCCACCCCCTGTTTCAACAGGAATTCGCCGGCCAGGCGGCTGCCCGCCTCATCATCCCCGCCATTGAACTTGGCATCCGATATATCATGCAGCAGGGCAGACAATTCGATGGTCAGAAAGTCGCCCTTCCCTTCCTGTTCCCGTATATACCTGGCCGTAAGCATGACCCGTTCGCTGTGGTGCCAGTCATGACCTCCCTCGGCTCCTGCCAGGGACTCCTTGACAAACTGGATGGTATCCCGGATGATGTTCATGAATTTGCCTGCTGATGATACAGGCTGATAAATATCGTTAGTTTTCGGAACTAAAAGAAAAGAAACAGGTGAATCTATTTCTCGTGATATTTACTTTGATTAAAAGCTCCATCTGCTGCGCCTAACTTTGGTCAAATATTAGGCAGAACCTATTTCCTATATTAAGCACAGCAGATCATTGAGTTATAGCCAGAGAGTATTTAGGGTAAAACCCATTATCACGATTTTAGCCACTCAATACGGAGCATAAAACAAATAGGAACTTATCCGGTGGAATGGAAGGGATACGATCGCTAAGCACCGGATTTTTGTCTGAACTTATTTGCCATAACCTGTATCACCAGATATTCGTGTCGGGAAACACCTTATGACTTAAAAATGATACCGTATTGATTTATATTCCTGCCAGGAGCGACCCATCTCCTTTTGCTTTTCGGTGGAATACTGGGGCGCTTACAGCGGATCAAAGACCTTCTGTAAGAAGGAATTACACGATCCCCGCAAATCCCATGAAGGCCAGGGCCATCAGTCCGGCCACAATAAAGGCAATAGGAACCCCCTTCATTCTTTTGGGAACGTTGAGCAGGTCCAGCTGTTCGCGAATCCCGGAAAAGGTAATCAGGGCAAGCCCGAAACCAATGGCGTTACCAATAGCAAATACAGTGCTTTCCAGGAGGCTGAAGTCTTTCTGAACGGCCAGAACAGCTACCCCGAGAACGGCGCAGTTGGTGGTGATCAGGGGAAGGAAGATCCCCAGGGCCTGGTAGAGCGGGGGGCTGATCTTTTTCAGGATGATCTCCACCAGCTGAACCAGAGATGCAATCACCAGGATAAAGGTGATGGTCCGCATATAGACAATATCCAGAGGAACCAGCACGGAGTGATAGATCAGGTAGGTGACCAGGGTGGCAATGACCATGACAAAAGTAACCGCACCAGTCATTCCGATGGCAGTCTCCACTTTTCTGGAAACCCCGATAAAGGGGCAGATGCCCAGGAACTGGTTGAGTACGATGTTGCTGACAAATACAGCAGATATGATAATCAGTATGTATTCCATGGTCAGGAGGTTTTTTCTTTAATCATGTTGGCCAGTACAATCAGGTAACCCAGGGCGAGAAAGGCTCCGGGGGGAAGGATGAAGAGAAGCATGGCATCGCCGCTGATCAGCTTCATTCCAAAAAAGGCCCCGCTGCCAAGCAGTTCTCTCACAGCTCCCAGAACAGTGAGTGCCATGGTGAAGCCCAGGCCCATTCCAGCTCCGTCCACGATGGAGGTCCAGAGGGTGTTCTTGGAGGCAAAGGCTTCGGCCCGCCCCAGCACCACACAGTTGACCACAATCAGGGGAATAAAGAGACCCAGCGCATCGAAAAGGGCGGGGACATATCCTTTCATCACCAGTTCAACCACTGTCACAAAAGTGGCAATGATTACAATAAAGGAGGGGATCCGCACCTTGTCGGGGATCAGATTCTTCACCAGGGAGACCACCAGGTTGGACATCACCAGCACAAAGGTGGTGGCCAGTCCCATTCCCAGCCCGTTGGTGGCCGAAGTGGTTACCCCCAGGGTGGGACACAATCCCAGGAACAGGACGAATACCGCATTCTCCTTGATAAATCCTTTGCTAAAGTTTTTCCACTGGCTCATATCAGT
The DNA here is from genome assembly GCA_029210725.1 of Bacteroidales bacterium. Classification (NCBI taxonomy): domain Bacteria; kingdom Pseudomonadati; phylum Bacteroidota; class Bacteroidia; order Bacteroidales; species Bacteroidales bacterium. The sequence continues at coordinate 19,106 of JARGFM010000018.1, forward strand.
TCTTGTTTTGACTTTCCATAAATACGGCGTAGGCACGTTTCACTGCATCGCAGTAGGCCCGGGAGGTGATGGTGGAGGCTGTAATGGCATCCACATCGCCCCGGTCTTTTTTAACCGCCAGATTAAAACTATCGGGGTGCTTGCCCATAAACTGCACACTGAAATCACTCTTGTCCTTCTCCATCTTATCGCCCAGTCCCGGTGTCTCTGCATGCTTGATCACGGCAATATCGATGATGGAGCCGTCCGGGGCAAAACCCACCATCAGTTTGAATTGCCCGCTGAATCCCTGGTTGGTAAAGGTTTCCACAGCGGTCCCCAGTACTTCCTCCCCTTTCCGGGCCGTGTAGAGGTAGATGCTGTCCCCATCCAAAAACATCCGTTCCACCTCCTGCGAGGGTTCGTTGTCAAATCCGGGGACCACCACCTGAATGGCCTCGTTCTTCTTCTTCAGTTCGGCCAGACGGATGGGCTCTTTGGTGAGGGCAAAGACCGAACCGAGGAGTCCGGCTGCCACCAGGGTAACCACAAAAAGGGTGGCCACCATACTCAGAAATGTGGATTCCTTTTTAGCCATGTTTCACCTCCTTCCCAAAACGTAAAGGTTTGACGAATTTGTTGATCAGCGGTGTGAACCCGTTAAAGATCAGAATGGCAAACTGTACTCCTTCGGGATAGGCCCCGAAGACGCGGATCAGCACCGTCACGATCCCGATCCCCGCCCCGTAGATAATCATGCCCTTGCGGGTCATGGGGGAGGTGACATAATCGGTGGCCATGTAAATGGCCCCCAACAAAAGTCCCCCGGTAAGCAGATGGAAGAGCGGATCGGCGAAGCGGTCGGGATTAGCCAGCCAGAGAATCCCGGTAAAGACCGCCACGGTGGCCAGGATCGTAAGCGGAATGTGCCAGGAGATTATTTTCCGGTACATCATGTAGAGCATACCCAGCAGCAGGGCCAGGGCGGAGACTTCCCCGGCAGAGCCCGTGGTCCTCCCCACCAGGAGGTGAAGGAAGGAGGGCAGCTCGGGCATAATCTCACCCACTGTCCGGTTTGCAAGTCCCTCTTTCATTAAACCCAGCGGTGTGGCTCCGGTCACTGCATCGGTGTAATGCATCCACTGTCCCGGTTCGGGCCAGGAGGTCATGGCCACCGGGAAAGAAATAAAGAGGAACACACGGCCCACCAGGGCAGGATTAAAAATATTGTTCCCCAGTCCTCCGAAGGTCATCTTGCCGATCCCGATGGCTGCAAGAGCCCCGATCATTACCATCCAAAAGGGTATTATGGCCGGTAGACAGAAGGCCAGCAATAAGCCGGTAAGCAGGGCTGAACCATCCAGGTGGGTGGGCTTCACCTTAAGGATGTACCGCTGGATCAGGTATTCGAACAAGATGCTGGACGCCACCGAAACGAAAGTGACAATGATCATCCCGATGCCGAAAAACCAGACCGATACGGCCAGGGCCGGAAGCAGGGAAATAATCACCCCATACATCAGTTTTGGGACCGACTCGCCCGTATAGGTATGGGGGGATGGTGATACAATGAATTTATTCATCTTTGTGTATATGATTTCTTAAACAGCTTTGCGTGCTCTTTTGATTTTACCGACTTCGGCTTTTCCAAGCCGGATATAGTCGAGCAGGGGTCTCGAGGAGGGACAGGTATAACTGCAGCTTCCACATTCGATGCAATCCAGGACCTTTTCCGGCTCCATGCGTTCAAAAAGACTCTTTTCCGACAGGTTCATCAACAGGTAGGGCTCAAGCCCCATGGGACAAACACTTAAGCACTTTGTACAACGGATACAGGGCTTTACCTCTTTCCTCCGGGCCTCCTGCTCGTCTATCAGGAGTATCCCCGAACTCCCTTTTACGACAGGGATATCCAGGGTGGAGAAAGCTTTTCCCATCATGGGGCCCCCATTGATCACCTTGGCCGTATGTTCGGGCAGGCCTCCTGCCTCTTTCACCAGGACAGAGACGGGAGTCCCGATCCTGACCAAAAAATTGGAAGGTTTTTTCAGGGACTTTCCGGTGACAGTGACCACCCTGTCAATCAGGGGGCGGTTCTTCATGACAGCTTCATAGACCGCCAGTGCCGTACCTACATTGAATACCACTACTCCCACATCAATGGGCAGTCCGCCCGAGGGTACCTCCCGCTTCAACAGAGCCTGGACCAGCTGTTTTTCACCTCCCTGGGGATATTTTACTTTCAGGCCCTGGACACGGATACGGCTTCCCTCCACCACCTTTTTCATCTTTTCGATGGCATCCGGCTTGTTGTTCTCGATTCCGATAATGGCTTTTTCCACGCCCAGTCCTTTCATCAACAGCTGAATTCCTGAGAATAACTCTTCACTACGCTCTAACATCAGAGAATGGTCGGCCGTCAGGTAGGGTTCACACTCCACTCCGTTGATAATCAAGTATTCAGCAGTTTTCCCCTGCGGGACCATCAGCTTGACATGGGTGGGGAAGGTGGCTCCTCCCAGTCCCACGATTCCCGCTTCCAGAATCTTCTTGCGGATATCTTCCGCAGGAAGGACCGAATTTCGTACCAGGTCATCGGAGCGGTCGATGGTCTCCAGCCACTCATCGCCCTCCACCTGAATCTGCACCGCCATTTTCCGGTAGCCGGAGCTGTCCATAAACTCGTCTACTTTCAGTACTTTCCCTGAAACCGAAGAGTGGATATTGGTAGAAACAAACCCGCCGGATTCAGCGATCAGCTGTCCCACCTTCACCTGTTCGCCCCGATTTACAAGCACTTTGGCTGGTGCCCCCAGGTGTTGCGAAACGGGTATTACAACTATCTCCGGTGGCGGAAGTTCTTTGATTTTATTTCCCGCAGATAGTTTATGTTCGGGGGGATGCACTCCACCCCTGGAAAATGTTCTGAGACTCATGGAATAGTCTGTTTATATGCGCTCTATTTGTTTTCCGTTTCGCTCACTTCTACCGGCTCCTTCTGCCTGGGAGGCGGAAAATTCAGCTCAAGGATGGCATTGGTCGGGCACTCCGCCACACATTTTCGGCACAATACGCATTTGTCGGAATCGATAAATGCCTTGTTGTTCTCCATGGTGATGGCATCATACTTACAAACCTTAAAGCATTTGGAGCATCCGATACAGGCCACACTGCAGTTTTTCTTTGCCACTGCACCTTTTTCCTCGTTGATGCAGCTTACAAATATCTTCCGGTCCTTTTTGTTTTTCTTCCGGAGCTCGATAATATTTCTGGGACAGGCTTCCACACAGGCCCCGCAGGCGGTGCATTTATCATCAATCACCACAGGAAGATCGGTTAGGGGATCCATGTGGATCGCATCAAAGTTGCAAACCACCACACAATCTCCGTTTCCCAGGCAGCCATATGGGCATCCGCCCTCGCCTGTGAACAGACTGTGGGCAATGGCACAGGTGGGGGCCCCGTCGTATTCTGTGACCCTGGGCCTGAATTCCGGAGTGCCATTACAGCGGACCACTGCCACCCTTGGCGCCTGTTCGACGGCTTCTCTTCCCAGTATGGCAGCAGCCCTGGCCATGGTTTCATTGCCTCCAACCGGGCAGAACAGATTGTCCCAGGATTCCGACTTTACCAGTGTTTCCGCAAAATTGCGGCAACCGGGGAATCCGCATCCGCCGCAATTGGCTGCGGGGAGGGCCTCTTCCACTTCATCGATGCGGGGATCCTCATATACTTTGAACTTCCGGGCTACAAAGTACAGAATAATGGCGGCGGCAGACCCTATGGCAACCAGCGTGATAATGGTATAGATGATAATCTGGCTCATTGCACAGTGAGTGTTTTCTTTATGCTAAAAGTAAAAGACCTGGATAAACGGTTCCGGAACAGGTAGAGCAAGAGGTAGTAAGGAATGATGGACAGCAGGGCCGTAGCACCTGCTTTCATTTCTTCCACCCCTCCGGACAGCAGGCCGATAAGCACGGCCATCAGCAAAAGGAAGGGGTAGACATAAGCCAGCAATACAGCCTTGAATCCCAGGTGTTTTGCCACCTGAACAAAAACAGGATCACCCTGTTTGTACGGAGTGCCATGCAGGGGAACGTCCAGGTACTTTTCCTCCTGGCCGGCCGCGCTGCAGGCCCCTTTGGCATGGCAGCCGGCGCAGCCAGAGACACTGTTTATCCTGACATGTGCCAGGTCGCCGTCAATATGCTCGATGATCCCCTCGTGCTCAATCATGAGCACAAAATTATTGATGTTGGATAAATCTCACCTGCTGAAGGTCATATTAATCTTTTTTAAGAGTTATTTATTCTGGATATAAATAGTTATGGTTCCTTTTGAATTATTCTTCTTAATTTGGCGCAGTTTTTGAGTGAACAGAGAGCTGAGACCGGGAGTGTCTGATAAAACCTTGAGTTATGAGAAAATTGAGAAGGGCCCTGAAAGTGGTGTATGTGATCCCCTGGATACTTCTTTTCGCCTGCAGTGAAAAGGAGAATGAGACTCCCACGGTTGAAGTGGTGTACCCTGCAGATGGATCAACCATCATGCAGGGAGAGACGGTAAACATCCGGGCAGAGGCCGGGGATGTGGATGGTTCTGTCAAGGAGGTCACTATCTATATCGAAGGAGAAGAGGTAGCCAGTGCAGAAGCCTCTTCGCTGGTTTATGCCTGGTCTACCGCCGGCAGGGAGGTGGCAGGCTATGTCCTGAGTGCAACCGCCAGAGATAATGAGGATGCCTCTGTCGCTGATAATATCACGGTACTGGTGGATAGCCCCGGGGGATTTAACCCCGCTCTTAGCTATGGAACAGTCAGTGACATGGATGGGAACAGTTACGGGACCATCGAAATTGGCCAGCAGATATGGATGGCAGAAAATCTGAAGGTGACTAAGTACGCAGATGGTAGCGCCATTCCACTGGTCACCGGTGAGTCGGAATGGGAAGCGCTGTCAGCCGATGCAAAAGCCTATTGCTGGTATGATAATCAGAGTGTTTACGGGGATACCACGGGTGCCCTGTACACCTGGGCGGCAGCAATGAATGGCTTTCCGGGGAGTCAAACCCTTCCCAGCGGAATTCAGGGGGTTTGTCCGGATGGATGGCACCTGCCCAGTGATGCAGAGTGGAAAGTGCTTGAGAGCTTCCTGGGCATGAGCCCGGAGGATGCTGACAGATATGACTGGCGGGGCAGCGATGAGGGCGGCCAGTTGAAGGAGATCGGCTTTTCCAAATGGGAAATGCCCAATGCTGGAGCCTCTAATTCAAGCGGATTTACTGCTGTTCCGGGAGGATTCCGGGGCAACAAGGGAGTGTTTTACAGCCTGGGTCATTATGCCACCTTCTGGACCGCGAGTGATGAGAGCGGAACGGATAAAGCGTGGTACCGGACCCTGTATTACAACTATCAATCGGTCTATCGCCAGTATAATTTCAAGAACCAGGGGTTCTCGGTTCGTTGTGTGAAGGATGCCGTCTAGCTGATTTTTCCCCAGTCGATCCGAGAAGGATTCCCTTTTTTGATATGCTTGGCAAAGATGTAGTTTTTTTCGAGCTTCAGGCCGGGGTCCTCCCCGATAATCAGCTCCGCTGTATCCCTTGCCAGGTGGAGGATCTGGGTATCCCGGCCCAGGTGGGCAATCTTCAGGTTGAAGGGAATGCCGCTTTGTTGGGTTCCTTCAATATCGCCCGGTCCGCGCAGCTTCAGGTCCACTTCGGCGATCTCAAATCCATCGTTGGTCCGCACCATGGTCTCAATGCGTTTTCTTCCCTCATCCGACAGTTTATAACCCGACATCAGGATGCAATAAGATTGTTCGGCACCCCGTCCCACCCTGCCCCGGAGCTGGTGCAGCTGGGACAGTCCGAAGCGTTCGGCACTCTCAATGATCATGATGGTGGCGTTGCTGACGTCCACCCCAACCTCTATCACGGTGGTGGCGACCATGATATGCGTGCGCCCGGCCACGAAATGAGCCATGGAGGCCTCCTTTTCCTCCGGCTTCATCTTTCCGTGAACCACACTTACCTGGTACCGGGGCGGGGGGAAGGCCCGGGAGATGCTTTCAAGTCCGTCCTCCAGGTCCTTGTAATCGAGCGATTCGGACTCTTTGATCAGGGGGTAGACAATGTAGGCCTGACGGCCCAGTGCCAGCTGTTTCTTTAAAAATCCAAAGACCATCAGTCTTTTGGAATCATAAGAATGACGGGTGATAACAGGTTTTCTGCCTGGCGGCAGTTCATCGATCACCGATACATCCAGGTCCCCATAGAGGGTCATGGCCAGAGTCCGGGGGATGGGGGTGGCGGTCATTACCAGCACGTGGGGGAGGACATCGGCCTTTTTCCAGAGCCGGGCCCTCTGGGCAACCCCGAAGCGGTGTTGCTCATCGATCACCACCAGTCCCAGCTGTCTGAACTGAACCGCATCTTCGATCAGGGCATGCGTACCAATAAGGATATTCAGAGTACCATCCAGCAATGCTTCATGGATAGGTCCCCGTCTGGCCTTCCGGACCGATCCGGTCAGCAGCTCTATCCGCACATCCATACCATTCAGGAAATCGCTGATACTCTTGTAATGTTGCTGGGCGAGGATCTCCGTGGGGGCCATCAGACAGGCCTGGTAACCATTGTCTATGGCTATCAGCATGGACATCAGCGCCACCAGGGTCTTCCCGCTTCCCACATCCCCCTGCAACAGGCGGTTCATCTGTCGCCCCGATCCCATATCTCTCCGGATTTCCTTCATCACTTTTTTTTGTGCCTCTGTCAGCTCAAATGAAAGGTGTTCCCTGTAAAAGGTGTTAAAACCTTCGCCCACGGTTTTGAAAATATTTCCCCGGAAACGTCTGTTTCGTTCTGTCTTTCCGTGAAGGATATGTAACTGGATGTAAAAGAGTTCCTCGAATTTAAGACGAAGTTCGGCCCTCTTATACTGCTCAGTGGCATCAGGAAAGTGGATCTGGCGCATGGCGGTGTCCAGAGTAACCAGGTGCAGCTTCTGTAAAAGCCAGGCAGGAAGGGTCTCTTCAAATTTTCCGGGAAGCCCTTTGATCAGGTTGGCCATCAGCTTACTGATTGCCTTGGAAGTGAGATAGTTATTCTTCAGTTTTTCAGTGGTGGAATAGACCGCCTGCAGCCTGGAACTGAGCACATGTTTTTTTTCGGGATCTTCCAGTTCCGGGTGAACCACATTTATTCTTTGTTGGTAAAGGGAGGGTCTTCCAAATACCACCAGCTCTTTGCCCACCGGGTAGTTTTCCGGAATCCATTTGGCCCCTCTGAACCAGACCAGTTCCAGATTCCCGCTATCATCTGCAAAATCGGCTACCAGTCTTTTGCCTTTTCCCTTTCCGATGGCGGCATAGCTCCGAATTTTGCCCTTGATCTGGATAAAAGGCATATCCGGGTTTATTTCCGAGATCTTGTAGAAGCGGCTACGGTCCACATAGCGGTAAGGATAGCAGGTCAGCAGGTCTTCAACCTTATGAATATTCAGCTCCTCTCTGAGCAGATCGGCTCGTTTGGGGCCCACCCCCGGAAGAAATTGAATGTCCTGCTGAAGATATTGTTGCATGCGTGAAGCAATTTATGTAAAATTAGCATTTTGCAGAAATGAGCCATGGCCTGGCGAATATTCAAATACATATGGCATCTGTTTCACAGGAGGCACCGGAAGGGGCACGGAATTCATTCCCCTTACCTGTTTGAATTTGTGAACGGCGTGCTCTTCAATTCAAAGGCTTATCAGTTGCCTTCGGCCATTGCTGCCAGGCATCTTAAGCTTCGTTCGGAAAGCGCTTTTGTCAGGCGCTCCTCTGTTTCCGGGAAATCCGGCTTTCTCCTTTACAGGATCAGCAGGTGGTTCCGGCCCGGGATGATTGTTGAACTGGGTACCGGCGCAGGCATCAGCACCATCTATCTTTCATCGGGGTCGCCCGAAACTCCCCTGCACTCGATTGAACAGGATAAAGAGCGGGCCGCACTGGCAGCGCAGCTGATCTGCAGGTGCGCTCCGGGACCGGTTTCCATCCACTGGGGTGAGATGGAGGAGAAACTGGAGGATATCCTGACATTGCTTCCTCCGCGTTTCCTGGCTTTTGTGGATGGTAACCATCACTATGAACCCACTGTGGCTTATATCCGGAAGCTGATCGACAGGGCCGGGGAGGAATCGGTGATTGTTTTGGATGATATTTTCTGGTCAAGGGGAATGCAGCGGGCATGGAAGGAAGTGCTTTCCTGGCCGGAGGTGCGAGTAAGTATTGACCTGTTTCATATGGGAGTTCTGCTAACTAGAAAAGACCTGAATAAAACAGAAATAAAAATCAAGTTTTAAACCTTTTATGAAAAATATCTTCTTATAATATGTATTTTCGTCATCAATTAATTTAATATGGAAACAATTATCAGTCTGGATAAGATTGTCAAGAACTACTATATAGGTTCGATTACCGTAGAAGCACTGCGTTCGGTAGATATTGATATCAAGAAAAATGAGTATGTGGCGATCATGGGGCCCTCCGGTTCAGGGAAGTCTACCCTGATGAACCTGGTGGGAGCCCTGGATACCCCTACCAGCGGGGAGTATATTCTGAACGGAACAGATGTGAGTAAAATGGACGATAACCGCCTGGCAGAGATCAGAAACATGGAAATCGGGTTTATTTTCCAGATTTTCAATCTGCTGCCCAGGTATACGGCACTGGAGAATGTGATGCTTCCGCTGATTTATGCAGGAGTTCCTAAATCGGAACGTTCGGCAAGGGCCACCCAGACACTGACTGAAGTAGGGCTGGCCGACAGGATGGACCATAAGCCCAATGAGTTATCGGGCGGACAGCGTCAAAGGGTGGCAGTGGCCCGTGCCCTGGTGAACGATCCTTCCATTATCCTGGCCGATGAACCTACAGGAAATCTGGATTCCAAAACCTCGGTGGATATCATGGAACTGTTTGGTCATATTCACCGGAGGGGAAATACCATTATCCTGGTGACCCATGAGGAGGATATTGCCCGCTATGCCCACCGGATCATCAGGTTGCTTGACGGGAAGATCGATAAGATAGAGATCAATAAAACTCCCCGGACATAAAAAAATCAACGATTTATACCAAGGGTGGCGATAAAGGAAAAACTTCTCTTATCGGCGGACGCAGGGTACCCAAGTATCATTCCCGCATTGAGGCTTATGGCACGGTGGACGAACTGATGGCCCATACCACCCTGTTGCGCGATCTGGTAGCCGATGAACAAATCCGGGAAGAGTTGCTGACCATTTTAAATATTCAGATGGCCACAGCCTCGGTACTGGCAGCCGACTGTGACGATTGTCCCGTGGAGCTCCCCGTGGTAGGAGATGAACAGGTCATTTTCCTGGAAGAGAGGATCGATGAAATGGACGCTTCGCTGGAACCGCTGCGCCACTTTATTTTGCCCGGCGGAAACCAGGCCGTTTCACAGGCACATATTGCCAGGACTGTTTGCAGGCGGACCGAGCGGTGCATTCTGAAGCTCGCCCAGGATGTTAATATCCAGGAAGACATCCTTCGTTTTTATAACCGCCTTTCTGACTATTTTTTCGTGCTTTCCCGCAAAATTGCTCAGCTTACCGGGGTCAAACAGCAAGCCTGGAATCCGGGCTTGTAGGAATTGAATTTTTTTTTATATTTGCGGCTTTTAAGGCAGCTTATAATACATAAACAAAACGTAGATGTACTGGACCCTGGAATTAGCTTCAAAACTGGAAGATGCGCCCTGGCCTGCAACAAAAGAGGAGTTGATAGATTTTGCTATCAGATCAGGTGCTCCTATGGAAGTTATTGAAAACCTTCAGGAAATTGAGGACGAAGGTGATGTTTATGAAAGTATAGAAGATATATGGCCCGATTATCCCAGCAAAGATGACTTCTTTTTTAATGAAGATGAATATTAATCCTTGTTTGCTGCCTTTTATTTCCAGATAAACACATCCTCCCATCGCAGAGGGCGCCATTTGTCAAGCCATTTGAAATCACTCAGAAGTGCTTCTCCTGCAGGAAACTTGTCCAATGGATAATACGTTCCCTTGGGCTGGGTGATATAAACCACTTTTGATATCTGATTATCATGCAGATAGATGGTTAAATCTGAACATTCTGTTTTATTGGCTCCCACGATGATATCCTCATCGGTCGCATAGTAGATGGTCTGACCGTTTCCTTTCACCAGTAACCTGTCCAGTTTGTTCTCCACGAAATAGCCGGTCATCTCTTTGCCTCTCATCTGATCGAATTTAACCGAATCTTTTTGAGAGGCCACAAAGGCGATCCCGCTGAGTTCCATACGATCGAGTTTCTGGTCTGCCATATAAATTCTCATCTGAGCAGAAGTCAGCTGGTTTTCATCAGACCAGAGTACCGGTTCCCCGTAGAAGTCAAACAGGCTGTCCGCTTCCACATAAACCAGCGAATCGCACATCACCTGCAGGTCGGAACGGAATATCTTCACTTTATAATAGGCCTTCAGGATTCTGCTCTGCTCCTCGATTACCGGATTCTGCAAGGAGTGCAGTGTATCTGCATGAATGTACATGGTGTCGGAGCCATCGACCTTGATCATCAGGGCGCTATCGGTGACCATGGCGGTCTCCTGATCCCTGTAGTAGAGTCCGAAGTTACCCTTCAAAGTCATATTTTCGGCTGTGTCGATCAGTTCCACATTGGAGTTGGCCCTGCCGAATCCCTGTTCAGCCTCATAGTACAGAGTATCTCCTTTGAGGATCCGGCCCCCCTCTTCCATATAGGCATGGTCGGTCACGTAGGAGATATCCTGCCTGGTGTCGTACCATCCGTTTTCACAGTATATATATCGCTCCTCCCCGGTGATCTCCGTGGGACCGCTAAAATAGGAGATCTCTGTCCGGGTATCATATTTCATGCTGTCGGTATGGATGGAGTAGTCCGGGGCTGTGATGACCACGGAATCCATGAAGAAAAATATTTCCGTATCCAAAATGAAGCGTCCCCGGCCGCTGCTTAGCCTGCTGTCCTCCTGAGTAAGAACGCCCCCTCCCATATAGTAGGCGATACCTGCATCCCGGTCATAGTTGAGAGAGTCGGTCAGCAGGGTCATATCTTTATTTACCAGCTTCACATTGTTCCTGACACGGGCCAGCCGGCTTATCCCGTTATAATAGGCCAGGTCGCCTGTAAGAGTCAGGGTATCGGCCTGTTGCACCCGCACTCGACTGAAGGCATCCACGGAGGAGGTGGCCGGATAGAAATAGGCTGAATCGCAGGTCATCACCACGTCTTCGTGTTTTAAGCGTACATCGCCAATCAGTTTCCGGGCATCTTTCCCGATATTCACATCGAAGGCTGTGAGATCGGCATTCAGGATCTCCAGGGTAGTAACTTTCTGTCCCCATACCATGGATGCGGGGTCCAGTATGCTTAGTATAAGCAGGCTGAAACCGAAGGATCGCTTATACCGGGACAGGATCATTTCTGGCTGCTAAGCTGGCCGCTGTTATCGCAATCTCTGAATGCAGGATCTCTTCGGATGTAGGTGGATTCTTTTTTCTCTTCATACCAGGCCTTCATCACTTCGTTGTTCTTATAGGCCAGGGCCATATTCTGCAGGAGCATGTAATCCTGCTTCAGATTGGCACGATGTGGCTCGGTCCTCGATTTCAGGTAAAGCATTTTATAGCACAGCTTATAATTCTGATCGGTCGATTCAAAGGGCTCGGAAAGATCTTTCACCTGCATGTTCCGGATCATATAGTATTCCTTGGTGGGAAGCTGGTCCAGCTCAAAGGAGGAGGCCTGTGTCTGCGGATTTACAAGTAATCCACCGTTCACACTTGTTTGCGGATCCTCAGAATATCGTTTGGCAGCCCAATCAAAGGAGATAGAGTCTGCTTCAATCACCATTTTCAGGCTATCCATCTTGGCAATGGCTTTCTGCTTGGCATTGGCATCGGCCTTCGGATTCATCAGAATGTGCCTTGTATTGGCCCTGTCGCCTCTCCGCTCAATCATCTGAATAATATGGAAGCCAAAAGAGCTTTCTACAATTTTGGAAACCTGTCCGGGCTTCATCGACCAGGCTTCATCGGCATAGGCCTTATCCAGCTGTGAACGCATCATAAATCCGAGCTCCCCCCGGCGGGCAGCTTCAGGCGCTTCTGAATAAAGAATGGCCAGTGTCCCGAAATCTTCTCCCTCCTGTACACGTTTGCGAAGTTCAAGCAGCCTTTCCTTTACCTCAAAAACGGCCTCTTCGCTATACTGGGGATAAGCCACTATCTGGGCCAGCTCCACCTCTGTGTTGATATAGGGTATACTGTCGGGGTGCAGGGAACGGTAAAAACTTTTCACATCGGAAGGAGTGGTGGTGACGTCTGCCACTATGGTTCTTTTGACATCATCGGTGATCATCTGCTCCTGGATTGCCTCCCGCAGATCGTCCTTGATATCAAAAATGGATTTACTGAAATAGTCTTCCATCTCCTCCTCGCTTCCAAACTGACTGATAAAATAGTCCAGGCGTGATTCCATCTGCAGCTCCACCAGGCTTGGCCCCACTTCCACACTATCTATCTTGGCCTGGGCCATCAGAAGTTTCCGCTCGATAAAATGATTGTAGATATTGCAGCGAACATCTGAATTTACATACTGTCCCGACATTTTCATCTGAAGGTACTCCTGCTCTATATCAGACTGGAGGATATGAAAATCGCCCACCACTCCGACGACCCTGTCAATAACCAGCGGCTGGGCCAGCGCATTCCATGAAAGGAGTATTCCCAGCAATATATAAGTAACTCTTTTTTTCACAAGTAATTATTTAGTTTATTCTATTGGACGTTTTCTCTCTTACCGGTATATTTCAAATTGATTCCTGGTTACACCATCGGTATATACCCGGTGCTCCAGATCTTTAATAAACTGGATTTTTCGCTTATTCAGGATAATAGTGGTGATGTCATCTTTAACCATATCCATCGGTGCCAACTCACCCACGGTCAGGTAATCACTGAGATGCACCAGATACCTGTAGAGCGAATCCGTTCTTTCGATATTGCGGTAGCTTCTGAGGTAACTGACAGGATCTGAGATCCGTATGGGCAATTGCTCTCTGACAGACTCGAAATCAATCCAGGTATCATTGAAATTACTGTACTTTTCTGCATAGCTCAGGCAATACTTCTCCATCTGATCCAGATCCTCCTCCCGGTTATTCCACGACCAGCGCCTAAGCTGATCAAGCCGGGGGGCAGAAAGGGGGATTTTAACAAAGGTGCCTTTAATCACATTCCGGTCCAGCAGGAAGTTATTGGGATTCTCCTCGTAATAGGCCCGTATTTCACTTTCATTTACCGTGGTATCCATCTTCTGTTGAAGCAGTTTCTGGCGATAGGTGTAAATCAGGAGGGAGCGGTGGTATTCCTCAATCTGCTTTTTAAAATCCATCTGCTCTTCGCTCAGGGACTCTTCGGCCCGGTGCTTCATAAGCTGGTCTTTCACCCAGGTTTCGATGTAGCGTTTGGCCATTTGTACGCTGTCCTGTGTTTGAGTCCCGGAGGGAATGACCTTTTGCAGGTCGGAAGGGTAGAGGTACTGCTCAAAAGCACGGGCTACCGGCTCCTCCTGGTTATTTTCCTTAAAGAGCGTACAAGCCTGGAGCAGGAATAAGCAGATCGCCAGTAAAGGTATCAGACTCCTCATCCTTACGGTTTTATCTTGTTGAGCAATTCCTGGTTCACTTGTACCGGGTACTTCTCCTTCAGAGTTTTCAACCATTCGTCCTCCAGGTATTCCTGGTAGTCCGAGGTGACCTGTCCGCGTACCTCCTCCAGTTTTTTTGGTTCGGGCGAGCGAACTCCCTGCACGATTACAAAGATGCTTTTTCCTTCATTCTCTATAAGGGGTCCGGGTCCTTTTTTACCGTTCTGGTCATCAATCAACTCATTTTCACCCTTTTCAACCAGGTAGTGTGTCAGACTGATGCAGGGGATGGAATCCGAATTGCAATATTTTTCGTTCAGCTTTTCCTGATCCAGTTTGCCTTTGGCAATCTTCCTGTGGGCACTCCTGACTCCTGAAAGATCTGTGCCGCTGCTGCACTCAAGGATATAGGCTTCTGTCCGCTCCTTCCACATATAGTCTCTCCGGTGTTGTTTGAAGAAGTTTTCCAGGCCGAGCGTATCAGCAACAGCCTGAGACCACACCTTTTGATCCATGATATCGAAAAGCAGGATCCCATCGTGATACTCCTGATAAATATACCTGAAATCCGGGTACTTCCCGGGAAGCCTCTTTTCCTCATAGGCCAGAACAAACTCATCGGAAAAGCTCTTAAAAAGCATATCCACCCATACCTTCGGATCTCTGGCTTTTCCCTGGTACTGCTTCTCCTCCATGTATCCGGCAAATTCACCAGTCAGAACCTCCTGCTCCCCGATCTTTATCAGGGGGCTTTTCAGGCTCTTTAATGCTCCCGCTTTCCAGGTTCCGAGCCGCAGGGTCGAATCAACAGCCTGGTATATAACTTCCAGAGCTTCCGGATTCTCGCTGTAATCATACTCCCTCTTGAGCGATGCGATAAACCTGTCCGACCGGGCCGCATTTCTATCGCTCCGGTCGATTTTCTGCTGCAGCTCCGGCTTCATCTCCTCATAACTGCCAATCTCTTTTTTGTCGATCAGCCTGACAATATGCCATCCATAAAAAGTTTTAAATGGTTTGGAGTAGTCTCCCTTTTTCTCAAGAGCAAAACAGGCATTTTCGAATTCCGGGATCATCCGTCCAGTTCCAAACCAGGGAATCTCCCCACCTGTCCGGGCAGAGCTTCTGTCATCTGAATGATGCATGGCCAGGTCCCCGAAACTGCTTCCCATCAGCAGGCTGTCATAGACCATCTGTATTTTTTCATAGGCCTCTTTTTTCTGCTCTTCCCCGGCATTCGCAGGTGTACGGATAAAGATATGAGCAACTTTTATGCTTCCCCGGGCCGGTCTTTTATCATGGACCTGGATAATATGATATCCATAGTTTGTGCGAAAGGGCATGCTTAACTGTCCCACCGGGGTGCTATATGCAGCTTTTTCGAAGGGATAGACCATGGAAAAAGCGGTGAACCAGTTCAGGTCACCACCATTTTGCTGGACCGTGGCATCTTCAGAAGTAGCTCTGGCTACCAGGTCAAAGGGCTCCCCGCCGGCAATCCGGGTCCTGATCTCCATGATCTTCCCGTAGGCGGCCAGGGTGTCTTCCGGGGATGGGCTTTCATTCAGCCGGATGAGAATGTGACTGGCACGAATATCATATCTGGACCATTCGTATGCTTCCCGCATCATCTCCTCTTTGGCGGCCTCATCCACCAGGTAGGGTTTGGCCAGCTGTTTCCGGTAACCTTCCAGTTCATGGATGAATTTGGCAGTGGTATCCATCCCCAGCGCTTCGGCCTCTTTTACCTTGATCTTGAAATTGATATAGAGCTCCAGGTATTCCCCGGGATCCTGCCTGTTCAGGGAGCTTTCATTGTTATTCTTCCGGTAGATCCGTTCAAACTCCTCCAGGCTTACTTCCTCATCTCCGATATTTAGTAAAACCGGGGATACCTGTCCAAACACTCCGGAAACAATAAACAGAGCAAAGATCAACAAGAGCATACTCTTTTTCATTCCTATTTTGTTTTGTTTAGTATAGAACGAGTGCCAGGCCTATATATTATCTGCTGTAATTAGGGGCCTCCCGGGTGATGGTGACATCGTGCGGGTGGCTCTCCTGGATGCCTGCATTGGTGACGCGGACAAATTGAGCCTTTTGCAGGGCAGGGATATCGGCAGCACCACAATAGCCCATACCGGCCCGCAATCCGCCAATCATCTGATAAATTACCTCGGACAGGCCTCCTTTGAATGGGACCCGGGCGGCGATCCCTTCCGGAACCAGCTTTTTAATGTCCTCTTCCATGTCCTGGAAATAACGGTCCTTGGAGCCATGCTGCATGGCTTCCAGGGAACCCATCCCCCGGTAAGATTTGTATTTCCGGCCGTTGTAGATGATGGTTTCTCCCGGCGACTCCTCCACCCCGGCAAAAAGCGATCCGGCCATGATGGAGCTGGCTCCTGCTGCCAGTGCTTTGACGATATCACCAGAGTACCTGATCCCTCCGTCTGCGATTACGGGGACCCCTGTACCTTCGAGGGCCTTGGCCACATCGAAAATGGCAGTCAGCTGAGGAACTCCAACTCCCGCAATAATCCTGGTGGTGCAGATGGATCCGGGACCGATGCCCACTTTGACGCCGTCTGCTCCGGCCCCGACCAGAGCCCGGGCAGCTGAGGCAGTGGCCACATTGCCCACTACCACATCCAGATCGGGGAACTTCTTCTTTACTTTCTTCAGACTCTTCAGCACTCCGATATGATGACCATGGGCCGTATCAATGACAATGGCATCGACCCCGGCTTCTTTCAGGGCGGCCACCCGCTCAAGTATATCCGACGAGACCCCTACAGCAGCGGCTACGCGTAAGCGGCCTTTGTTATCCTTGCAGGAGTTGGGACGGTCCTTGGACTTGGTGATATCCTTGTAAGTGATCAGTCCGATCAGCTTGTGGTTTTCATCCACCACAGGAAGCTTCTCAATCTTATGGGCCTGGAGGATCATGGCAGCTTCGGCCAGCCCCGTGTTCCGGGTGGTTGTTATAATGTTTTTTACGGTCATCACCTTCTCGATGACACATTCCATATCCTGCTGGAAGCGGAGATCGCGGTTGGTGACAATGCCGATCAGGACCCCATCATCGTTCACTACCGGGATTCCCCCGATCTTATACTCCTTCATCAGGTTCAGAGCATCCCTTACCGTACCCTCTTTCTTAATGGTGATGGGTTCGTGAATCATCACACTCTCGGCACGTTTCACCCTTTTAACCTGCCTGGCCTGCTCTTTCAGGGGCATGTTCTTATGAATCACCCCGATACCCCCTTCACGTGCTATGGTAATGGCCAGTTTCTCCTCGGTAACTGTATCCATGGCAGCCGACACGATGGGTGTATTCAGGGTAATGTTCCTGGAGAAGCGGGATTTAATATCTACCTCCCTGGGAAGAACCTTGGAGAAAGCGGGCAGTAGCAACACGTCATCAAAGGTTAATCCTTCCGCGGTAATTTTATCCTGGGCAAACGACATTGTATGATAATTTGGTTATTTTTAAATGTGGCAAAATTACAAAAAAAAAGCTTAGCAGATCGTGAGGAGATTCACCAGATTTTATCGGCCATCTGGGGCTATGATAAATTCCGGCCCCTGCAGGAGGAGATCATCCTTTCCATCCTGTCTGAAAAGGATACCCTGGCCCTTATGCCCACCGGGGGAGGAAAGTCTCTGACCTTCCAGGTTCCGGCTCTGCTGATGGAAGGTATCTGTCTGGTCATTACACCCCTGATTGCATTGATGAAGGATCAGGTGGACCATCTGCAGGGACGGAAAATCAAGGCTCTTGCCATCCATTCCGGAATGAGCGCTTATGAAATTGATGTCGCGATGAACAATTGTGTCTATGGCGGGTATAAATTTCTCTATGTTTCACCTGAACGCCTGGGTACCCGGATGTTCCGTGCCAGGGTCAAGGATATGAATGTCAATCTGATTGCCGTGGATGAGGCCCACTGTATTTCCCAGTGGGGCTATGATTTCAGGCCGTCCTACCTGGAAATCAGCTCCCTGAGGGAGTTGCTTGAAGGGGTGCCTGTACTGGCACTTACAGCCACAGCCACTCCGGAAGTGTGTGAGGATATTCAGGATCGCCTGGGATTCAGGCAGAAGAATCTGATGCAAAAAAGTTTCAACAGGGAGAATCTGGCTTACCTGGTGGTGCAAACGGCAGACAAAAGCAGGGAACTGCTGAAACTTGCAGGGGAACAGGAGGGCTGCGGGATCGTGTATACCAGGAACCGGAAAAAGTGCAGGGAGCTCTCCCGCTTACTCTCTGAACATGGCATAAGCGCTGCTTACTACCATGCCGGACTGAAACAGGCTGACAGAGACGAGAGACAGCAACACTGGATGCAGGACCGCTTCAGGGTGATGGTAGCCACCAATGCATTTGGAATGGGGATTGATAAACCCGATGTTCGTTTTGTGATTCATATGGATCTGCCGGACGGTCCGGAGGCTTATTTCCAGGAGGCGGGAAGGGTTGGTCGCGACGGGAAATACTCCTGTGCTGTTCTGCTGTTCAATGAGACTGATAAAAGAGTGCTTGAACAGCGCATTGCGGTCAGCTTTCCGGGTATCCCCAAGATTCGTGAAGTATACAGAGCCTTGTGCAACTACCTGCAGATCCCGCTTGGCAGCGGCAGGGGACAGCAATACGATTTTGAGTTAGGTGAATTCCTTCACCTCTACAGGTTCAGTGCCATGGTGGCTCACAGCTCCCTCCAGATACTTGCCAGGGAGGGTTACCTGGTGCTTACAGAGGCGTTTTACAATCCCTCAAGGATCAAGTTTGGTGTGGAACGGGATGAGCTTTATTCCTTCCAGGTGAAAAACGCAGAATTTGACGGCTTTACTAAACTCCTGCTTCGATCCTACAGCGGTCTCTTTTCACAGTTTGTAAAGATAGATGAGTCGGCCCTGGCCAAGCGGTCCGGGCTCCCCGTTGAAAAGGTATACAGCTATCTGAAGGCCCTTTCCAGGCGGCAGATTATTCATTATATTCCACGGAAAGAGGTTCCGGTTATTACTTTTCTGGAAGAACGATTGGAAGATAAGAATCTCCTGATCGCCCAGGACCGTTACAACTTCAGAAAGGAGCGTTATGAGAAACGCATCAGGGAGATGCTTCGTTATGCTTCCTCCGGAACCATTTGCAGGAACCAGTTTCTGTTGAGCTATTTTGGTCAGTTTGACACCCCGCGCTGCGGACGCTGCGATGTATGCAGGGATGAGGAACAACTGCAGCCCGGCAGTGATGAGTTTAAGGCTATTGTTGAAGTCATAGCCACTCGGCTTTCGGAGCATCCGCTTTTTCTGGACGAACTGTCGCAACAGACCGGTGTGGATCCAAGGAAAGTGGCCAGGGTGACAGAATGGCTGGTGGACCAGGGGAAAGTTTCCCGCAAGAAGGACCTGAGCTTCATCTGGAAGGTTTAGTCTGTCCGGTTTTCACTCTTTTATCTATCTTTGTCCCATGCAGGAAGAAGCTACTCCGGTTCATAATTTTGTTTACTCCCCGGAAATGGTGGAGTTTGTCAGGGCGGCCAATGCTTTCTGTACCTTCCTGGAACAGTTGCAAGGCAGCGAGGGAAGGGAATTTATGAAGGTCTCGCTTGAGCATCTGTCCACGGTGTACTCCACCTTTTTATTCACCGGTGAAACCGAACCGGTCATGGAATCTCCCGCTGAACCTACGGTCACAGAACAGGAGTGGTCGGCCCTGTTTCAACGGGTCTCCCTGATCCTGGGCCCGCACAATGACATACTCCGCATGGCCAGGGAGGAGGAGTATGACCGTTCCGAACTGGTGAATCATACCATTTCGGAGGATGTGGCCGACCTGTACCAGGAGCTCCGGGATTTTATCTACAGCTATAGTCTGGGGATGGAGGAGTTGATGAATGATGCTGCCTGGGAGCTGAAAGTAAGGTTTAATGAACACTGGGGGGCAAAATTACTACGGGCCCTGCAGGCGCTGCATGAATTATACGTGTCGGGTGTTGATCCTAATGAAAAAGAGTGATGTTTCAAAGTGAGATAAGTAAAGAGGAGGTGGCAGCATTGGAACTGATCCAGTATGAGGGGCCCATTTATCTGATCGACTCCAGAAAGGCTTTTGAGCAGGAGATCGGGCAAATTGCCCGGCAGCCGGTTCTGGGATTTGATACGGAGACCAGGCCCTCCTTTAAGAAGGGCAAGTTCTATCCCACTTCACTTATCCAGATATCATCACTGGATCGGGCGTGGATCCTGCGGGTGAACCGGATCGGCTATCCGGGGAAGCTCCTGGATCTGCTTTCCGGGGAGATTCCCCTGAAGATTGGCCTGGGCCTGCAGGATGATCTGAGAAGACTTCGGGCCGACTTTCAATTTGAACCCAAGGGGTTCCTGGATCTTCAGCAATATGTGCAGGCCTTCCGGATTGACGAAAAGGGATTAAAAAAAATTAGCGGGATCGTGCTGAACAGGCGCATATCAAAATCACAACAGGTATCTAACTGGGATGCAGATGTATTAAGCGAGGCCCAGTTGCGCTATGCTGCCACAGATGCCTGGATTTGCCTGATGATATACAACAGTCTGAGGGCATCCATAGAATAAGAAGATGAGCGAGCGAACAAGAATCATATTGAAATCGGGCAAGGATCAGTCTCTCAGAAGATTCCATCCCTGGGTATTTTCCGGTGCTATCAAAAAGATACAGGGGGCCGCCCGGGAGGGTGAACTTGTTGATGTCTACGACAATCATGATGAATTTCTGGCTTCGGGACACTATCAGCAGGGCTCCATCGCGGTACGGGTGATCAGTTTTGAAACGGTGGTGACAGACCAGGATTTCTGGGACCGGAAGATTAGTAATGCCTGGAGGCTGAGGGAGAACCTCGATCTGACAGGCAGTTCCCGGACCAATGTTTTCAGGTGGATCAATGCAGAGGGTGACGGGATGCCCGGCCTTATCGTGGATTATTATGCCGGGGTGGCCGTAATTCAGATGCACTCCATTGGGATGTTCCGGAACCTGGATGCCATCGTGGAGTCCCTGAAAAGGGTGGCAGGGGAAAAGTTGCATACCATCTATAACAAGAGTGAAGCAAGCCTGCCTGATAAGCCGGGAGTTTCGGGGAAGTCCGGCTTACTTTTGGGTAAACACGAGCATGGAGAGGTGCTGGAGAATGGCTACCGTTTCCGGGTGAACTGGGTAGAGGGCCAGAAAACGGGTTTCTTTATTGACCAGCGCGAAAATCGCCTCCTGGTTGGCAACTACTCTGAAGGGCGAAAAGTGCTTAATATGTTTGGATATACGGGAGGATTCAGCATTTATGGCCTGGGGGGAGGCGCCCGGCTGGTCCATAGCGTGGACAGCAGCGGGAAGGCCATCGACCTGACCAGGGAGCATGTCGGGATAAACTTTGCGGGCGATACCCGCCACCAGGCTTTTGCCGTGGATGCTTTCAGCTACTTTAAGGATATGAAGGAATCCTACGACCTGGTGATCCTCGATCCTCCTGCATTTGCCAAGCATCAGAATGTGCTCAGTAATGCATTACAGGGATATAAGCGTCTGAATCAAAGGGCTTTTGAGGCAATAGCCCCGGGCGGGATCCTCTTTACTTTCAGCTGCTCCCAGGCAGTTAGCCGGGAAAATTTCCGGAAGTCGGTTTTTGTGGCCGCGGCGAATGCGGGGAGGAATGCTCGTATTCTGCATCAGCTTTCTCAGCCACCCGATCACCCGGTCAGTATTTTTCATCCCGAAGGGGAGTATCTGAAAGGGCTGGTTTTGGAGGTGGAGTAACATTTCAAAGATTTGCTCGTCTATAAACTGGCAGCATCTTTAAAAATTTCAAATCTCTTAAAAATGAAAAAAACAGCTTTTCTTAGTCTTGCAATTCTAATGGCACTCTCCTCCTGTGTTATTGATGGATGGAACGAGAGTATATCCGGCAATGGCCGGGTGATTACGGATACCCGCGATATCACTGGTTTTACAGGGGTGCATGTGAGCTCGGGAATCGATGTTTTCCTGAGCCAGGGAAGCAATTTTGAAATAAGTGTGGAGGCCGATGAAAACCTCCAGGATGTGATCCTGACAGAACGGGAGGGAAATATGCTGGTTGTGAAGACGGACCGGGTGAATATCCGGAATGCCAAATCCAAGAAGGTTCATATCAGCCTTCCTGAATTAATCGAGTTAAAGATCAGCAGCGCAGGTGATTGTGTGGGTCAGACCCCCTTTCTTTGCGAGGATCTCCGGCTTTCCATCAGTAGTGCCGGTGATCTGAGCCTGGAGGTGGATGCCCACGAGATAAACCTGGATATTAGTTCAAGCGGAGATGCCTGTCTTTCGGGAAGTGCTGATTTACTGAATGTTAGTCTGAGCAGTGCCGGCGACCTGAATGCCTTTGACCTGATTGCCGCCAGGGTGGATGTGGTCGTCTCCAGTGCAGGCGATGCCCGGGTCCATGCCACGGAAGAAATCTCCATGAATGCTTCAAGTGCAGGAAATATTTATTACAAAGGGGATGCCAGCGTGATACATTCCCACAGCTCCAGCGCAGGGGATATTATCAGGAATTAACCCAGATAGCTTTTGAGGATTTTGCTCCTGGTGGTATGTTTCAGGCGCTTGATAGCTTTTTCCTTTATCTGACGGACCCGTTCCCTGGTCAGATTGAACTCTTCTCCGATCTCTTCCAGAGTATGCGGGTGTTTGCCGTTGAGGCCAAAGTAAAGCCTGATTATGCTGGCTTCCCTGTAGGTAAGTGTGCTGAGGGCCCGCTCAATTTCCTTTCGGAGTGAATCGTTAAGCAGTCCCCGGTCGGGCGAGGGAGTCTCCCCGTTGAGCAATACATCGTACATGTTACCATCCTCTCCGTCCTGAAGCGGAGCATCCATGGAAACGTGCCTTCCGGAACTGCGGATGGCCTCCTTCACATCTTCAGGTGCAAGCTCAAGGGCCTCGGCTATTTCCATAATGGTGGGTTCCCTCTCAAATTTCTGCTCCAGTTCTGCAAAAGTTTTGTTAATCTTATTGATGGACCCAATCTTATTTAGCGGAAGGCGGACAATGCGGGCCTGTTCTGCCAGGGCCTGGAGGATCGATTGCCTGATCCACCATACGGCATAACTGATGAATTTAAAACCCCGCGTCTCATCAAAGCGCTGAGCAGCTTTGATCAGTCCAAGATTCCCTTCGTTAATGAGGTCGGGCAGGCTTAATCCCTGATTCTGATACTGTTTGGATACGGATACCACAAAACGCAGGTTGGCTTTGATAAGTTTCTCCATGGCCGGACCGTCTCCCTTGCGAATCCTGCGTGCAAGCTCCACCTCCTCTTCCGCGGTAATAAGATCCACCTTTCCAATCTCATGCAAGTACTTGTCAAGCGAAGGAGTCTCCCTGTTTGTGACCTGCTTGATAATTTTGAGTTGTCTCATACGCCCATCTACAGAGGTATTAAATCTGTTTGAATATAAATATATTTTTTGGTAGTTCACCATTTTTCTATTAATATTGCAGTGAATTCCATTCTGACGAACACAGGTTCCATTCTGATTAAATTCCAATTTATCTTGATTTAACATATCCTAACAGGATTATTATTTAATTATCTCAAATTATATGTACGATATACTTGAACTGAATAAAAAGCTCCTGGCTGAATTGCGCGATATTGCGAAAGAACTGAAAATTAGGCGAGTCGAATCGTTTAAGAAGCAGGATCTGATTTATAAAATTCTGGATACCCAGGCCATCGTGGTATCAGAAAGTAAATCAGTGAAGAAGGAGATCCCCAGGAAAGAAGGCTCCAGGAGAGATGACTCCAGGAAAGAGAGCCCCCAGAAAGAAAACGAGGCTAAATCTTCAGAGCAGCCTGTCTCCCAGTTAAAAAAACGGCCGGGAAGGCCTAAGAAGGAGAAGAGGAAGGAGCCTGAAGCAGTCCCTGAACCAACAGGAGCCAGAACTTCTGAATCTGCACCCAGGCCCGACGCTCAGAAAGAGCAGAAGGAAGCCCAGCACTCTTCCCAGGAAGACAAATCTTTCAAGAAAGAGGGGGGACGCCGCGATTTTCGCGACCGGGGCAATCGAAATGAACGCAACGAACAACGGGAAAGTGGGGATCGCCCTGAACGCAACGAACAACGGGAAAGTGGGGATCGCCCTGAACGCAATGATCAAAGGGAACGTGGTGAGCGGAGTGATCAGCGCGAACATGGTGAGCGGAGTGATCAGCGCGATCAGCGGACCCAGAAGAAGCGCGAGGTTGATAAATACGATTTCGAAGGTTTGATCACCAATTCGGGGGTGCTTGAGATTATGCCTGACGGTTACGGATTCCTCCGTTCGTCCGACTATAACTACCTGAACTCTCCCGATGATATATATGTCTCCCAGAGCCAGATCAAGCTTTTTGGTTTGAAAACAGGGGATAATGTTACAGGGACTATCCGTCCCCCCAAAGAGGGCGAAAAATACTTCCCTTTGATAAAGGTGGAGTCGATCAACGGACGAAGTCCTGATTTTATTCGCGATCGTGTACCTTTTGATTATCTGACCCCACTGTTTCCAGAGGAGAAATTCACTCTGGTTGGTCAGGGACAGCACAATCTTTCGGTGAGGGTGGTGGACATGTTTGCTCCCATCGGGAAAGGGCAGCGCGGTTTAATTGTCGCACAGCCCAAAACAGGTAAGACCGTGTTGCTGAAGGATATAGCTAATGCTATTGCAGCCAACCATCCTGAAGTTTATATGATCGTACTGCTGATTGATGAACGGCCCGAGGAGGTGACAGATATGGCCAGGAACGTGAATGCCGAGGTGATCTCATCCACCTTTGATGAGCCGGCGGAAAGGCACGTAAGGATTGCCAATATTGTACTGGAGAAGGCCAAACGGATGGTGGAGTGCGGGCATGATGTGGTCATCCTGCTGGATTCCATCACTCGTCTTGCAAGGGCCTACAATACCATCTCACCAGCATCCGGCAAAGTACTCTCCGGGGGTGTGGATGCCAATGCACTGCACAAGCCGAAACGTTTCTTTGGTGCAGCCAGAAACATTGAGGACGGAGGCTCCCTGACCATTCTTGCCACGGCTCTCACAGAGACCGGGTCCAAAATGGATGAGGTGATCTTTGAAGAGTTTAAGGGAACCGGAAATATGGAGCTTCAGCTTGACAGGAAGCTCTCCAACAAGCGGGTATACCCTTCTGTGGATGTCAATCCATCGAGTACCCGTCGCGAAGACCTGCTGCTTGACAAGCCCATGCTTGACAAGATATGGATCCTGAGAAATTATCTCTCCGATATGAATTCGGTGGAGGCCATGGAGTTCCTGCGTGACCGGATAAGCAAAACGGTTTCCAACGAGGAGTTTTTGATCTCCATGAACAGTGGCTGATCCACTCATATAATTTTAAAAAAAAGTGACGGCATCCCCGTCACTTTTTTGTTTGCAGATACATTTCCCGGGAGTTATTTGAAATGATTTTATATTACGGGCTTAGGATAGAAATTAAGCCTAATTTATTAATTTTGGGAGACTTCAATGCAAATAGTTAACTTGTTGTAATATAAATATTTAAGTAAAAATAATATGGCAAAAAAGAAGAATTTTATGACCTGTGATGGTAATTATGCCGCAGCGCATATTGCCTACATGTTCAGTGAGGTGGCTGCCATCTATCCCATCACTCCTTCCTCCAACATGGCAGAACATGTGGACGAGTGGTCGGCAAATGGCAGAAAGAACATTTTCGGAGAGACCGTTAAGGTGGCTGAAATGCAGTCGGAGGCTGGTGCTTCCGGAGCTGTTCACGGATCCTTGCAGAGCGGTGCTCTCACCACCACATTTACTGCATCCCAGGGACTTCTGTTAATGATCCCCAACATGTACAAAATTTCCGGGGAACTGCTCCCTGCAGTTTTCCACGTTTCGGCAAGGAGTCTTGCCGCTCAGGCACTCTCAATCTTTGGAGACCATAGTGATGTAATGACGACACGCCAGACTGGATTTGCCATGTTGGCAACGGGCAGTGTACAGGAGGTCATGGATCTGGCTGCAGTAGCTCACCTGACTTCCATCAAAACAAGGATTCCTTTCCTTCACTTCTTTGATGGTTTCCGTACTTCCCATGAAATCCAGAAGGTTGAAGCACCGGATCAGGATGCCCTGGCCAGCTTGCTGGACATGGATGCGCTGAAAGCATTCAGAGACAATGCACTGAATCCGGAACATCCCGTGACCCGCGGACTGGCTCAGAATCCTGATATCTACTTCCAGACCAGGGAAGCCATTAATAAGTTTTATACCGGAATTCCTGACCAGGTGGCTGAATACATGAAAGAGATCAGCAAACTGACAGGTCGTGAATACAAGCCTTTTACCTATTACGGGGCCAACGATGCCGAGAATATTGTGATTGCCATGGGCTCAGTAACTGAGACCCTGAAGGAAGTTGTAGATCACCTGAATTCCAAAGGTGAAAAGGTAGGCCTTCTTGTTGTTCATCTTTACAGACCTTTCTCAGCCAAGTACTTTATGGATGTACTTCCCAAGTCTGTGAAGCGTATTGCTGTACTGGACCGCACCAAGGAGCTTGGAGCTAATGGTGAACCTCTTTACCTGGATGTTAAGGAACTATTTTACGGTAAAGAAAATGCTCCTGTAATCGTGGGTGGCCGTTACGGTCTCTCGTCCAAGGATACCACTCCTGCCATGATGATCTCTGTTTATGAGAATCTGAAGATGGCAGAACCCAAGAATGGTTTTACAGTAGGTATTGTTGATGATGTGACTTTCACTTCCCTGCCACTTCTTCCCGAAATCTCACTGGGAGCTAAAGGAACATTTGAAGGGAAATTCTACGGACTGGGTTCCGATGGTACCGTGGGTGCCAATAAGAACTCCATCATGATCATTGGTGAATCGACCGACAAGTATTGCCAGGCCTATTTCGCCTATGATTCAAAAAAATCAGGGGGGATCACCACTTCGCACCTGCGCTTTGGTGACAGTCCCATCCGTTCCCCTTACCTGGTGGTCACTCCCGACTTTGTTGCCTGTCATGTGCCTGCTTACCTGGATAAGTATGATATGCTGAAGGGACTGAAAGAAGGAGGGACCTTTCTGCTGAACTCCATCTGGAGTGAAGAAGAAACCATCAAGCATCTTCCCAACAAGATGAAAAAATATATGGCAGAGCACCATATCAATTTCTATGTCATCAATGCCACCAAACTGGCCCAGGAGATTGGGCTGGGTAACCGCACCAACACCATCATGCAATCGGCCTTTTTTAAGATTGCTAATATAATTCCTTATGACCATGCGGTTGAAGAAATGCGCAAGTTTATCATCAAGAGTTTCGGCCGCAAGGGCGAGGAGGTGGTGAAGATGAACTTTGCCGCCGTTGATAAGGGAGGAGATGTTACCAGAATTGAGGTAGATCCTGCCTGGAGCAAGCTGGGAGCTGATGCGAATAAGGCTGATGGAATTGAAATTCCCGATTTTGTAAGAGAGGTCGTTCAGCCCATCAATAATCTGGCTGGTGATGATCTTCCTGTAAGTGCTTTTACTGGCCGTGAAGATGGGACCTTCCCTGCAGGGACTTCTCAATATGAGAAGCGCGGTATCGCAGTGAACGTACCCGAATGGATCGCCGACAACTGCATCCAGTGTAACCAGTGCGCCTATGTTTGTCCCCATGCTGCCATCCGTCCCTTCCTCATCGACGAGGAGGAGGCCAGGGCACTACCCGGGGGAGTTGAAACGATAAAGGCCACCGGAAAGGCATTTGCAGGTCTGCAATTCAAGATCCAGGTATCGGTACTTGATTGTACCGGTTGCGGAAACTGTGCCGACGTTTGTCCGTCCAAAACCAAAGCTTTGGAAATGAAGCCGCTGGAAACTCAGATGGATGAAGTTCCCCAATGGGATCACCTGATTAAGGAGATTTCCTATAAGGATACCCTGGTGGATAAGAAGCAGACCGTGAAGAACAGCCAGTTCGCCCAGCCCCTTTTCGAATTCTCGGGAGCCTGTGCAGGCTGCGGGGAGACTCCTTATATCAAGTTGATAACCCAGCTGTACGGAGACCAGATGATCGTGGCCAATGCCACAGGTTGCTCCTCCATTTATGGAGGCTCCGCACCTTCCACTCCTTACTGTGCCAATGAGAACGGACAGGGCCCTGCCTGGGCCAACTCGCTCTTCGAGGACAATGCCGAGTATGGATTCGGATTGGCTACGGGTGTGAATAAGAACCGGGATCGGATCAAGAATAAGATGATTGCTGCGATGGACGAAGTGAAGCCCGCTACAAAAGAGGCCTTCACTGCATGGATCGATTCCATGGAAAACATGGACGCATCCAAGGAAGCATCAGCAAATCTGCTGACCGCTCTGGATAATGAGTCACATGCCATTGCTGAAGAAATCAAGTGTCTGAAGCAGTACCTGGTGAAGAAATCTATTTGGATCTTTGGTGGTGACGGTTGGGCTTATGACATCGGATTCGGGGGCCTGGATCATGTGATCGCCTCCGGGGAGGATGTGAATATCCTGGTCATGGATACCGAGGTTTACTCCAACACGGGTGGACAGGCCTCCAAGGCTACCCCGGTGGGTGCCGTGGCCAAGTTTGCCGCTTCCGGAAAGAAAATCCGTAAGAAGGACCTGGGAATGATGGCCATGACCTACGGTTATGTTTATGTGGCACAGGTATCCATGGGCGCCAGCCAGAGTCAGTACCTGAAAGCAATCAGAGAAGCGGAAGCTTATCCCGGTCCCTCACTCATTATTGCTTACTCTCCCTGTATCAATCACGGGCTGCGTTCAGGCATGGGTAAGACTCAGTCCCAGGGAAAATCTGCTGTTGATAGTGGCTACTGGCATCTCTATCGCTACAACCCGGTTCTGGAAGAGGAAGGCAAGAATCCATTTTTACTGGATTCCAAGGAACCCCAGTGGGACCAGTTCCAGGGATTCCTGAAATCGGAAGTACGCTATACCTCTCTGCAGAAGGCATTCCCGGAAGAAGCCGCTGTATTGTTTAAATCGGCAGAGACCAATGCCAAGTGGCGATATGACAGCTATGTGCGCATGGCCAGCCTGGATTTTGCACCAAAGGTATAGTTTAGTGAACATCCGAAGGATCAATCAGATAATTAAACCGTCCGGGCAACCGGGCGGTTTATAATTTGCGGCCGGGTTATGGTCTTTCTTTTCGAATGGTACCTGGCATACTTTCGTTTTTTTCTCCTTAAATATCCCTTCGGGGCATTATCCCGAAGTTTACTAACTTTGCAGCAAAAACGGGGGTATTGGGAAGGATAGTTGCTATCGATTACGGGACCAGGCGGACTGGAGTGGCAGTTACCGATCCGGGACAAATGATTGCTTCCCCCATGGAGACAGTACCTACACATGCTTTGATGCATTTCCTGCAGGCTTACCTGGAGAAGGAGCATGTGGAGCTGCTTGTGGTGGGCCATCCCCGGCAGATGGATCATAGCGAATCGGAGTCCATGAAGGAGATACGTTTTTTCGTGGCAGCTTTTAAAAAGCGCTTTAAGGAGATCCCGGTGGCTTACATGGATGAGCGTTTTACCTCAAAAATGGCCATGGACGCAATGATCTCCGGAGGGATGAAAAAATCTGACAGGAGGGTAAAGGGGAATGTGGACAGGGTGAGTGCTGCCCTTATTCTGCAATCTTTTCTGGAAAGAAGGAACAATATGCGTCATTAAGTGTTTTTTTTTGTTAAAAGGACTTAGATAGGAAATGGTATTACCGGTATATGTTTACGGAATGTCGGTGCTTCGGAAAATTGCACCGGAGATTCCTGAAGATTATAAGGAACTGGATCAGTTGATTGCAGATATGTTTGAAACCATGCGAGCCAGTGACGGGATTGGACTGGCAGCGCCCCAGGTTGGTAAATCAATGAGGATTTTTGTTGTCGATACTTCTCCCGTGGCTGATGCCGCCAAGGAACTGGAACTCGCTGAATTCAAGAAGGTTTTTATCAATCCCTATATTCTGGAAGAGTGGGGCGATCCCCGGACTTCCGAAGAGGGCTGTCTGAGTCTTCCAAATATTCGGGAAGATGTTACCCGCCCCAGTTATGTTCGCATTGAGTACTATGATGAGAACTGGAACCTGAAGGAGGAGGAGTACGACGGGATCCGGGCCAGGGTCATCCAGCACGAGTATGATCACCTGGAAGGAAAGTTGTTTGTGGACCGGATCAGTCCCCTTCGCCGCAAATTACTGTCGGCCCGTCTGAACGCCATCAGTCACGGGCGCGCCGATTGCGATTACCGGATGGTCTATCCGAAAAAGTAAATACAGCCACTTTAATTGCAGCTAAGCACAAACGAAAGAGGGCTGCCCCTGTGGACGCCCTCCTTCGCTAACTGTCTTGTACAGGGTGGTTTTTATATCACGGCGTTAAAATGCTCTTCAGATTTCAGGAGCAAATCGATGTACTGGGCGCGCTTATAGACAAAAGGATCGTTGATGGCTTTTGAGCTCAGCGTACCTCTGAATGCTTCGATGGAATCATATTCTTTGCGATCCATCCACTCTTCCAGCTCCTGTAACATCTCTGCGGCATGTCCCACCCCGTGGTGGTAGAAGGTACTGACGGCCTCCACGGCGCTGGCGCCGGCCAGGATCATCTTAACAATATCGATTCCTTCATAGATCCCGTTGTTCGCTGCAACGCTGGCATTCAGGTTTCCGTGTGTAAGTCCGACATAACGGATAGACAGACGGTGGTCGCTGTGTGTACTTAAGTTCCAGGGAGAAACATGTTTCTCAGCTTCCACATCGATATCCGGTTCAAAAAGC
Source organism: Bacteroidales bacterium (assembly GCA_029210725.1). Taxonomy (NCBI): domain Bacteria; kingdom Pseudomonadati; phylum Bacteroidota; class Bacteroidia; order Bacteroidales; species Bacteroidales bacterium. The sequence continues at coordinate 49,661 of JARGFM010000018.1, forward strand.
CTGTTAAAAAGAATAAAGGCGTCTGCACCTGCTTCGTCCATATCCTTAATGGTCTTAAGTACATTGGTATAGAAGGGACTCAGCTTAACGCTCACCGGGACCTTCACTGCGGCTTTTACTGCTTTCAGGACCTCAATCTGCTGAAGAATGACATCATGTCCCGATTTGTCAAAATCGCGGGGTACGGAGAAAAAATTCAGTTCCAGTCCAGCAACTCCTGTCTCTTCGAGCAATTTGGCATACTCTACCCATGATTCTTTGTAGACAGCATTCAGGCTGGCAAAAACCGGAATGGAGAGTGCGTCCACTATCTGTTTCAGGTTATATATATGCTCTTTGGGACCCCCGTGTTCAATTCTCGGAAAGAGGCTGATCATTTCAGCATGACGTTCATCGTAGGCTTCCAGCTGATTGCTAAGTTCGTTGTCTTCTAACTGAATCTGCTCTTCAAACAGGGAGCGGTATACCACTGCTGCGACTCCTGCCTTTTCTGCCTCTTTCAGTTTTTCGAGGTTATTTGAGAGATTACATGCACCCAGGATCAGAGGGTTCTTCAGGGTGACTCCCATGTGTTTTGTTGTCAGTGTTGCCATTTGAAAAAGATTATCGTTTATATAAATCTAGTATATAAAACTACCAACATATGGGAAAGGTTCACTTAAATGGAAAGAAAAGCAGATATTTTTCAATTCCCTGCATGAATCCGGTAAAGGACCTTTCGGGGCATCATGTACGATTTGCGAAAACTGCCCGTGTTACGCGCCCTTGTTCCCTTTTTCGGGGGAGTGGTATGTGGAACAGCCTGTTTTACATCGATCCTCCCATGGAGAGTGCTCATTATGTCTCTTATTATCTGGACATTGGCCCTCTTTTTGTACTTCCGTCAGGGAAGCAGGACAAGCTCGCATCCCTGGCTTCTTCCGGCCCTTCTCTTCCTGCTTATCTTTGTCCTGGGTTGGGGGAATGCGATGCTTTCAAAGCCTGCAGACCCCGGTTTTCCCATTGATGAACGAGTGCTTGTTAGGGGTGAAGTCAGCGGAGCTCCAATACCCGGACCTCAGGCGCACAGCTTTGATCTGGAGGTTCATCTGCTTGTTTCAGGCGATTCCCGGTTCAGGGTGCACACTCATCTCCGGGCTTATTTCAGGATTCAGGCCGACTCCCTGATCCCGGATGCCGGAGAGATCTGGCAGTTTTCAGGAAAACTGGCAGCTATACAAAACAACGGGAACCCGGGCGAATTCGACTATAAATCTCTGATGAGCAGGAGAAATTGCTGGTACCGCTTCTATATCTCCACCGGAGAGGAGTCGGATGTCTGCAACAGGAGGATAGAAGGGGATCAAAGGCGCCTTTCTTCCTCCCTGATTCGAAAAAGGATAACCGGACACTGGCACGGGGACACGGAGGAAATCTCTCTGCTGAAGGCTGTCTGCCTGGGCGATCGTTCGTCGCTGACCGATGAACTGCGCCAGGTTTATACCGCTGCAGGGGGAATGCACCTGCTCGCGGTGTCGGGATTGCATGTGGGGCTTATCTGGTGGGTCTTGCAGTATATGACAGCCTGGATGTACCTGCTTTTCAGGAGTGAGAAACAGAAAACTGTGGCCATACTGGGACTACTTTGGTTCTACGCCTTTGTGACCGGGTTCTCCTCTTCTGTCAGCAGAGCTGTATGCATGTTTTCCTTTTTTTCTGCCGGCAGGATCCTGGGTAAGCGAATCCATCCATTGAACGTGGTATTTGTGTCGGCTTTTCTACTGGTGCTGATCCAGCCTGTCCGGCTTCTGGATGTTGGTTTCCAGCTGTCCTACTGTGCCATAACGGGAATTGTAAGCTTTTTCCCGCTGTTGAAGAACCTGACCCGGATTAAAAACCGGCTGCTCCGAAAGATATGGGAAGCTGCCTCAGTGAGTCTGGCGGCCCAGTTAAGCACAGCTCCCCTGGTCATCTATTACTTCCATCAGCTGCCCCTCTATTCCTTATTGACCAGTTTGATTGCAATCCCCCTGCTCAGTGTATTGATTTCTGTCTTTGTCTGCTCTGTACCTTTTATATCTGCAGGTATCCTGGAGGATTTTTTCAATTTTCTGCTGGTAGGGCTGGCCCGCCTGATGAACGGGTTGATGGATCAGATTTCCACCCTTCCGGGTGCTTTACCGGACGGACTACAGATGGATCTGCTAAGTCTCTCTGTCGGGCTCCTGATTCTGCTGTTGCTTGCCACCTTCCTCCATGGCAACAGGCGGATCCCCCCTTACCTGATTTTATTGCTGATATCTGTATCCCTGATTTGGAGCTCCACTTCCTCCTTGAAATGCCAGCATTCTTCCGAACTGATCATCACCCATTTCAGAGGGGCCTCCATGATCATTTTCCGGCAGGGGAGGGCACTTGACCAGTACTGCTGGTACAGGGACAGCAGCTCCAGGGATTATATGAAAGCTTACAGTGATGGATGCTGGAGCAGGAGGAGGTATCAGAAACAACTGTATGCGCCGGAGGAGGCAGGGAGTTTCTCTGAGCGGATTTCCGGCTGTGTCTGGCTTGCGGAAGGACTCTGGTTGTTGGGAAATGATTTATGTTCCGGTCTCGTGTTTGGCCAGGGCCTGGAGGAAAACAGGTGGGGATCTGCATTTGGCGATTCGGCGAACGCTCTGACTTTCACTCCCTGTTTTATCCTGCTTTCGGGTGAACCTGAGCCTGGCAGTCTGCAGGAAGTCCCGTGGAGGGATCAAACAGACCTGGTGATCGATGGATCGAACCGTAGCTGGTATAAAGACAGATTGGATGCCGGCTGGGATGGGAGCTATTTGACAGATCGCTCGGGAGCCTACGTGAAAAGATGGTAAAAAAAAGGGCTGTCCATGTGTACTATTGGACAATTATCTGTTATTTTGTTGTGTAGTTTTTTTATAGATTTATGCGTATTGTAATTGCCGGAGCTGGCGAAGTCGGAACACATCTGGCCAAGATGCTCAGTAATGAGGAACACGACCTGATTGTGATCGATAACGATGGCGATCGTCTGAAGACCATTGGCAGTACCCTGGATGTACTGACCATTGAAGGGAATGCCAACTCCATAGCCCAGTTAAAAGAAGCAAAGATCGGGAAAGCCGATCTGCTGATCAGTGTCACCTCCTCGGAAGATGTGAATATTAACTGTTCCATACTTTGTAAGAGGCTCGGGGCCAAGAAAACCATAGCCAGAATTGATAATCAGGAATATCTCCTTCCTGCCAACAAAGAGATCTTCGAAAACCTGGGAGTGGATTATATGATCTACCCGGAAAAAATTGCTGCCCGGGAGATCGTGGGTTTACTTTCGGAGACCGGAAGTACGGAGGTGGTGGAATTCGGGGGAGGGAAACTGCATATGTATGTGATCAGACTGGATAAAGATGCCCCGATTATCAACAAATCCCTGAGGGAAATTGCCCCGGGCAATGAAAGCCTGGAATACAGGGCTGTGGCCATTACACGGAAGGGGCAAACCATCGTGCCCTCGGGCGATGACCGCTTCGAAGAGGGTGACCTGGTTTATGTGATCAGCAGCAGAACGGGACTGAAGCAGCTCTATAAATACTCGGGGAAGAAGCAGTTTGAAGTCCGGGATATCATGATCCTGGGGGGCAGCCGGATTGGAAGAAAAACCGCCGATGCCCTGGGGAAGCAACACTATGTGAAACTTATCGAAAAGGACAGGCAGCGCAGTTATGCCCTTTCCAATCTGCTGAACAATACCCTGGTCATCCATGGCGATGGCACCGATATGGAGCTGTTAAGGCAGGAAGGGCTGGAGAAGATGGATGCCTTTGTGGCTGTGACGGGGAACTCGGAGACCAATATACTCTCCTGCCTGCTGGCCAAGCATATGGGAGTTAAAAGAACCATTGCCGAGGTGGAGAATATGGACTATATCCATCTGGCCGAGAATATCGGGGTGGATACCATCATAAATAAAAAACTGATCACTGCCAGCCGGATTTTCCGTTTTACCATGAGCGAAGAGGTTTCGAGCATCAAGTGTCTTACGGGTACCGCAGCGGAGGTGTTGGAGTTTGTAGTAAAACCTGATGCTCCTGCCACGGCGGGAAAACTGAAGGATATTCACTTTCATAAGGAGGCCATTATCGGAGGGGTGATCCGGGGAAAAAAAGCCTTTATCGCCCATGGGGAAACCCATATTAAACCTTACGACCGGGTGGTGGTTTTTGCTTTGCCGGGAGTGATCCATACCATTGGCAAGTTTTTCAACTAACGAAGGATGCTGAATCCCAGAACCATTGTCCGGATCCTGGGTGTGATTTTGATCACCGAGGGATTTTTTATGTGGCTGGCAATTCCTATCTCCCTGTACTTCGGAGAGAAAGATTTTCTTCAGTTCCTGCTTTCCGGAGCCATTACGGTGATCTTCGGTTTGTCCGGCTTTCTGCCTGTGAGGAGAGCGGAACTGGTGGTTAACCGCAGGGATGGGTACGTGATTGTTACCGGGGCCTGGATTCTCTTTTCTCTTTTCGGAACGCTTCCCTTCCTGCTAACCGGGTCCATCCCCGGTCTGAGCAATGCTTTCTTTGAAACCATTTCGGGTTTTACCACCACCGGGGCTTCCATCCTGAATAACATAGAAGAGCTCTCACATGCAGTTCTATTCTGGAGAAGCCTGATACAATGGCTTGGAGGAATGGGAATTATCCTGCTGACCCTGCTACTGCTCCCTTTCCTCGGGATTGGCGGCATGCAGTTATTTTCGGCAGAGGTACCCAGTCCCACCCCTGATAAACTGCATCCTCATGTAAAAGATACGGCCAAGCGGCTTTGGCTAATTTACCTGGTTTTTACTTTTCTGGAGACTATGTTGCTCTGGGCCGGTGAGATGGATCTGTATGATGCTGTCTGTCATTCCCTGACTACCATGGCCACTGGGGGATACTCTACCAAACAGGATAGTATTGCTTACTGGAATTCTCCCTATATCCACTATGTCATAACAATATTTATGTTCCTGGCGGGAACCAATTTTACCCTGGCCTATTTCGGAATGCACGGACAGTTCCGGAAAATCTGGAAGAATGAGGAGTTTAGATGGTACCTGGGTTTTATTGGAGGATTTACCCTGCTGGTTACCCTTGGACTCTTCTTCTCCAACGGAAGCGGATTCGAACTGGCATTCAGGAAGGCCATTTTCCAGGTAGTTTCGATTATCACTACTACGGGGTATTCCACAGATGACTACCAGCTCTGGGCTCCCTGGCTCGTAGTCAGTATCTTTATCCTGATGTTTTTCGGGGGCTCTGCCGGCTCCACGGGGGGTGGCCCTAAGATTATGAGGATCGTTGTTATGCTGAAAAACTCCACCCAGGAGTTAAAGCGTATGATACATCCCAACGCAGTCATTCCAGTCAGACTGAATAAAACAGCCGTGGAGGATCCGGTGGTGACCAGCGTACTGGCCTTTATGACCTTTTACGGCATCATTGCATTGATCTCCATGCTCATCATGTCCATCCTGGGGAACGATCTGAATACCTCCATTGGTGCAGTGGCAGCCACCCTGGGAAATATAGGTCCCGGAATTGGCCAGGTGGGGCCTGCCCTGAATTATTCTGAAATCCACGTGGCGGGCAAATGGTTCCTCTCTTTCCTGATGCTGGTAGGCAGGCTGGAACTCTTTACAGTCCTGGTGCTTTTCTCCCCCATGTTCTGGAGAAGGTAAGCGGGATTAATTTTGGGAAAGCTGGTATTCGCCGGGCAATGTCCCGAAGGTTTTCCTGAGCCACAGATGGAACTTGTGCATGCCCCCACCGTAAAACATCAGGGGACAGAAGCCGTATACCACCTCTATCTGGTTTTCGTTAAAAATCTTATGGGCCTTTTCGGAGTAAGCCCCTTTCCCAACCCCGCGAACCATCCAGACTCTTTTTATTCCTGAATCAATACAATGTTCTGAGATCTCTTCGCATAAGCGGGGAGGGACGGCCAGGATCAGACTCTCCACCTCCTCAGGAAGGTCCCTGACAGAAGAGAAACATGTGTTTCCATTAATTTCCTTGTAAAGAGGGTTTACCGGGTAGACCTTTTTTCCCAGTTTTCCCAGTTCGGTCATCAGTGACAAGCCAAAATTGTCTTTCTTCGGTGAGGCTCCTGCAATGGCTACTTTGCCCGAATCCAGAAATGCCTGTATGGTATCTTTCATATCGTGATCCTTTATTTCTGCAAGTTAATACAGAGGAACTGAAAATGAAAACCCGCCGGGAGAGATCCGAGGCTTATTTTGATAAATCTACAATTCAATTTCACCAAGTCCTTGCCTGATTACTTCAGGTTCATCTCCGCTGCAATCGACGATGGTGGAGGGAACCATGCCTCCGTATCCTCCGTCTATAACCGCATCCACCAGGTCGCGGTATTCTTCGAAGATAAGTTCAGGATCGGTGGGGTACTCCAGGATCTGGTCGTCCTCCTTCAGGGAGGTGGTCAGGATGGGATTGCCCAGTTGCCGGACGATCTCCAGGATAATGTTATTATCCGGAACCCGGATTCCAACGGTTTTCCGTTTCTGCTTGATGGATTTGGGAACCTGTGTGCTGGCAGTCAGAATGAAGGTAAAGGGACCGGGCAGGTAGGATTTCATCAGTTTAAAGGTCCGGTTGTCCACCTGCCGGGCAAAATCGGACAGGTGACTCAGATCGGAACAGATAAAGGAAAAGTTGGCCTTCTCCGCTTTGATCCCCTTGATCCTGGCCACCCTTTCGACGGCCCTGGCCCTGGTTATATCGCAGCCCATGCCATAGACGGTATCGGTGGGATAAATGATCACCCCCCCGTTCCGGAGCAGTTCCACAATCTTATTGATCTGCCTTTGATCCGGGCTCTTTTCATATAATTTCAGCAGCATCCTTTGCGATAAATCGCGTAAAAATAATATAATAACCGCATATATGGAGCGGGTTTTGTATTTTAGGTAAATGCACCTGCCTGTTTTTGACCTGAACGGATTTGCCCTCAGGCCCTGGCATCCCGATGATGCCCGGTCCCTGGTAAAACATGCCAATAATCCCCGGGTTGCTTCGAACCTGCGGGATGGCTTTCCCTGTCCCTATACCCTGCAGGACGCGAAGAACTGGCTTAAAATGGCAGGGGAAAACAGGGAGGACGTGATCCTGGCTATTGAAGTGGCTGGAGAGGCAGCAGGAGGAATCGGTCTGCACGGACTGAAAGATGTGTATCGTTATAACGGGGAGATCGGATACTGGCTTTCGGAGCGGCACTGGGGAAAGGGGATTATGTCGGAGGCCGTGGCGGCCATGGTGGAATTTGCATTTACCCGGCGTTCCTGGCTCAGGCTATTTGCCTGTATTTTCGAAAATAATCTCTCATCCATGCGGGTGCTGGAAAAAAACGGGTTCAGGCAGGAAGCCGTTCACCGGAAGGCGGTGATGAAAGAGGGAAAACTACTGGATGAGCATCTCTATGCCCTGCTTAAAGATCAGTGGGAAGCTTCATCTTCCTGACTCTGTTCCAGGGGATCCTCCTCCTCTTCCAGCATGGTTTTTTCAGGCACGGGTCCCTGCCCGCGATAGAGGATGGCCAGGAGCACCCCGGAAACGGCTCCTGTGATATGGGCCTCAAAGGAGACCTCAAAATCAAAAGGCAAAAGGCCCCAGACCATGCTGCCATACCAGAATACCACCAGCAGCGAGATGGCGGTCAGGCTTCTGACCCGCCGGATGATGCCGCTCAGAAAGAGAAATGCTGCCAGCCCGTATATCAGGCCCGAGGCACCAATATGATAGGCCTCCCTGCCCACCCCCCACAGTAGAATGCCGCCAATCAGATAGATCAGCAACCAGATCATGTAGGCAATATCGCGATAGAAGTAGAAAAGTGCCAGGCTCAGCAGAAATGCAGGCATGGAGTTATCAATCAGGTGTTTCCAGTTTCCATGGATCAGGGGTGAAAAAAGGATGCCCTGCAGCCCGCTCCATCTTCTTGGATAGACACCGCCCCCGGCGAAATCGAGTTCCATACTGACCTCGAAGAATTTTACAGCCCAAAGCAAAAGCAGGAAGAATCCGGGAAACACAAGGCTGTAGATAAACCGTTTCTTCTCTTCCGACATATAACAAAGATATCTTTTTTCCGATTGTGTTATCTTTAAAGGATAAAACCGGAAAATATGACTGACATTTTGCTGGGAATACTGGTAATGCTTGCCATTGTGAACGTGGTATTCGCTTTAATAAACAGGAAATCGCATGATTCCGGGGCCCAGCTGAAGGAGGTGGAAAAATCCATCCTGAAGTTCCAGACCGTACTCGAAAAGAGTGAGAGGACCGTGAAGGATGAATTTGAAAGGAACCGCCGGGAGAGTCAGGAGAGTGCCAAGGCCAACCGGGAAGAGCTGACCCGGGCCCTTCAGTCTTTCGAGGAGAAGTTTGCTTCCAATATCAGGGAGCTGAATGAGCTGATCCGTCAGAAGTTCGGGGATTTCAACAAACAACAGATCGATAACAATAAGCTGGCTACCGATCATATGAAGGGGATCCAGGAGACCATTGAAAAGCAACTTACAAGTATACGGGATGACAATGCCAGGCAACTCACAGAGATGCGCCTTACGGTTGATGAGAAGCTGCAGACAACCCTGGAAAAGAGGCTTGGCGAGTCTTTTAAACAGGTGAGTGAAAGGCTGGAGCAGGTTCATAAGGGACTCGGAGAGATGCAGACCATTGCCTCCGGAGTGGGGGACCTGAAAAAGGTGCTGTCGAATGTAAAGACCAGGGGAGTCCTGGGTGAATACCAGCTGGGCAATATCCTGGAACAGATCCTTACCCCCGAGCAGTACAGCCTGAATGTGGCTACCAAAAAAGGGAGCCAGGCTCATGTGGAGTTTGCCATTAAACTGCCCGGGAAGAGTTCCGATGAGGAAGTCTGGTTGCCGGTGGATTCAAAATTCCCCATCGAAACCTTCGAGTTATTGCTTGCAGCCTATGACCAGGGGAACACCGAACAGATCGAAGCAGCACAGAAGATACTGATCAAATCGGTGGAGGGATTTGCTAAAGAAATCAGTGAAAAATACCTGGATCCTCCCCATACCACAGACTTCGGGATCATGTTCCTGCCTGTTGAGAGCCTGTATGCCGAGGTGTTAAGGCACCCTGGACTCTTTGAAAACCTCCAGCGAAACCACCGGATCACTGTTACCGGTCCCACTACACTTTCGGCCCTCCTGAACAGCCTGCAGATGGGATTCCGCACTCTGGCGGTACAGAAAAGAAGCAGCGAAGTATGGAAGGTGCTGGGTGCGGTTAAGGCGGAGTTTGTGACTTTTTCAGAACACCTGAAGAAAGTCCGGAAGCAATTGGAAACGGCCACCGGGACGCTGGACAGACTGCAAACCACACGGACCAGTCAAATGGAAAAGAAGCTGCGCACTGTGGAAACCCTGGATACCCCGGCCTCCAGAGAGGTCCTGGAGCTTCCTTCCGAATCGGAAGAAGAATACCCTGAAGTTGAATAAATTGTTATTTTTTCCGCCTTTTATGCTTGCGAATTGATTTTATCTTTATATTTGAACGGTGTTTTAAAACTATGCTAAACAACATTCTGCATATTCTGCTCGTGGTGCTCGTGCTGGTGATCGATCCAGGGGAGGCCTGAGAGTGGTATTTTACAGATAAAAATATACCAAGCCATTCTCAGGACAGAGAATGGCTTTTTTAATGGACAGTTAAAAAGAGCAAGGCATGAAAATCCAATACCGGAGTTTTACCAGTACCATGGGGCGCAGAATGGCAGGAGCGAGGAGCCTGTGGCGTGCCAACGGGATGAAAGAGAGTCAGTTCGGAAAACCTGTCTTTGGTATTGCCAACTCCTTCACCCAGTTTGTTCCTGGTCACACTCACCTGCATCATATCGGCCAGGAGGTAAAGCAGATCTTCGAGGAGGCGGGCTATTTTGCGGCTGAATTTAACACCATTGCCATCGATGACGGTATTGCCATGGGACATGACGGGATGCTTTACTCTCTTCCCTCCAGGGATCTGATTGCAGACAGCATAGAATATATGGCCAATGCCCACCAGGTGGATGCCCTCTTCTGTATTTCCAACTGTGATAAAATCACGCCGGGCATGCTGATGGCAGCCATGAGACTGAATATTCCTGTGATTTTTGTATCGGGCGGACCCATGGAAGCTGGCCGAGACGGCGATACGGCTCTGGATCTGGTCGATTCCATGGTTTTGGCAGCCGATCCGGCGGTCAGTGATGAAAAGATCGCACGCATCGAAAAGCTGGCCTGTCCCACCTGCGGATCCTGTTCCGGAATGTTCACTGCCAATTCCATGAACTGTCTGAATGAGGCCATCGGACTGGCCCTGCCCGGAAATGGAACCATTGTGGCCACCCATGTGGAACGTAAAAACCTCTTTATCAGAGCGGCTCATCAACTGATTGAGAATACCCGCAGCTATTATGAGGAGGGTAAGCAGAAGGTGCTTCCTCGATCCATAGGAACCTACGCCGCCTTTGAAAATGCCATGACCCTGGATATTGCCATGGGGGGATCCACCAATACGGTCCTGCATCTTCTGGCTATTGCGTATGAGGCCGGGGTGAATTTCGGAATGAGAGATATTGACCGCCTCTCGCGTCATACGCCCGTGCTGTGTAAGGTTGCACCAAGCTCCAGCTACCACGTGGAAGATGTGAACCGGGCCGGGGGGATCATGGGCATTCTGGCGGAACTGGACCGGGGCGGACTGATCAACCGGGATGTGTACCGGGTGGATGGACGAACCCTCGGCGAGGCCATGGAGTGCTGCGATCTGATTAACAACGATCCCTGTAAGCGGAACGAAGAGCTCTATTCCGCTGCTCCGGGAGGCAGGTTTAACCTGAGTTTGGGATCGCAGGATACACGTTATGACGAGTTTGACCTGGACAGGGAGACCGGCTGTATCCGAAGCAAGGAACATGCATACAGCAAGGATGGCGGACTGGCTGTCCTGTATGGGAATATTGCAGAGAAGGGCTCTATCGTGAAGACGGCTGGGGTCTCCGGGAAGGTATTACAATTTGAGGGTCCTGCCAGGGTTTACGATTCGCAGGATGAAGCCTGTGATGCCATTCTTGAAGGCAGGGTGGCAGCCGGAGATGTGGTGGTTATCCGTTACGAGGGACCAAAGGGAGGACCCGGCATGCAGGAGATGCTCTATCCCACCTCCTATATAAAATCCAGGCATCTGGGAGAGAAATGTGCCCTGATAACCGATGGCCGTTTTTCCGGGGGGACCTCGGGTCTCTCCATTGGCCACATTTCGCCGGAGGCGGCAGATGGAGGCGTCATCGGTCTGATCCGGGACGGGGATCTGATCCGGATCGATATTAAGGCGCGCTCCATGGACCTGCTGCTCGGCGATGCCGAGCTGGATCAGAGAAGGAAGGAGGCCGATCAGGATCCCGATGGATGGAAACCAAAAAGGGAACGAAGTGTATCCAAAGCCCTGAAAGCTTATGCCAGTATGGTATCATCGGCAGACCAGGGAGCTATCAGGTTAATAAATGAGTCTTAATAAGAAATATAAATTTTAAGAGCATGGAAACAGAAACAGAAACAGAAACAAAAAAGAAGGCTGCCGGAGAGAGCAGGACCATACAAAAGATTAGCGGAGCGGAAGCCCTTGTGAGAGTTTTGCTGGAGGAGGGCGTGGATACCGCTTTCGGCTATATCGGAGGGGCCATTATGCCCGTATATGACGCCCTGTATGACGTGGAGGACCGTCTGAAGCATGTGATGGTCAGGCATGAACAGGGAGCTGTGCATGCCGCCCAGGGATATGCCAGGATTTCCCGCAAACCGGGGGTGTGTTTTACCACATCGGGACCCGGTGCCACCAACCTGGTGACCGGTCTGGCCGATGCCATGCTCGATTCCACTCCCCTGGTCTGTATCACCGGTCAGGTGAGTGCGCCGCTGCTGGGTTCGGATGCCTTCCAGGAAACGGACATGGTCAGTGTTTCCATGCCAATCACGAAATGGAACTACCAGATCACCAGCGCCGACGAGATTTGTGATGTGATGGCCAAGGCTTTCTTCTATGCCAATTCGGGGCGGCCCGGACCCGTGCTTATCGATATCACCAAGAACGCCCAGGTGGAAGAGGTGGAGTATAACTATAAGAAACGAAAGCAGGTCAGAAGCTATATTCCCAAACCACAGCCCGATCCAAAAGCTATTGATGCGGCTGCCGAGCTGATCAATGCTGCTGAAAAACCCTTTGTGCTCTGCGGACAGGGGGTAACTATTTCCAGGGCTGAGAAGGTTTTCAGGGAGTTTGTGGAGAAGGCGGGGATCCCTGTAGCACATACACTAAACGGAATATCCGCTTTTCCGGAGGATCATCCTCTGCATGTGGGTATGCTGGGCATGCATGGAAATTATGCTCCTAACATCAATACCAACAAGTGTGATGTGCTGATAGCCATCGGGATGCGTTTTGACGACCGGGTGACCGGAAGTGTGAGTTCTTATGCCAAACAGGCCAGGGTGATTCATATTGAGATTGACCGTTCGGAGATTGATAAAAATATCCAGACCGATGTGGCCATCAATTCCGATGCCAGACAGGCCCTAAAACTGCTGCTTCCCAAGATCAAGCCGGCCGAACATGCCGAATGGCTGGAGTCGTTCCGCGAACTGGAAATCCTTGAACGGGAGAAGGTGATCCAAAAGGACTGTTTTCCCACAGAGGGCCAGATGAATATGGGAGAGGTGATCCACAAGCTGTCAGAGAAGACCGATGGCAGGGCCATCGTTGTAACCGATGTGGGACAGCACCAGATGGCTGCAGCCAGATACTACAGGCATAAAGAAAAAAATTCGTGGGTTAGTTCGGGCGGACTGGGAACCATGGGGTTCGGGGTTCCGGCTGCCATGGGGGTGGCTTTTTCCCGGCCCGGCCGTCCGGTGGTCTCTATTTCCGGCGATGGAGGTTTCCAGATGACCATCCAGGAACTGGGAACCATTGCACAGTATAAGTTGCCCGTGAAGATGATACTGCTGAATAACCAGTATCTGGGAATGGTACGCCAGTGGCAGGAACTATTTTTCGAGAAGCGCTATGCCAGTACCGGGCTGACCAATCCGGATTTCACCAGGATTTCGGAGGGATTCGGCGTTCCAGCCAAAAAAATCACCGAACGGAAGGATCTGGATAAGGCCCTGGATGACCTGCTGGCCAGGGAAGGGCCCTGTGTCCTGGAGATTCTGGTAAAGCAGGAGGGGAACATCTTTCCCATGGTTCCGGCCGGGGCTTCGGTATCGGATATCCGGCTGGAGTAAGCACCTGTGTGGATCCCGAAAACTCAATTCAAAAAAAAATAAGCGATGAAAAAGGAATATACCATATCGGTTTTCAGTGAGCACAAAGTGGGGCTCCTGCACCGGATTACCGTGATCTTTTCCAGGCGGAAGATCAATATTGAAAGTCTCAATACCTCCGAATCGGAGGTCAGGGGAATCTACCGGTTCACTATCGTGATCCAGGCCACCGAGGCCATGGCCAAAGTGGTAACCAAGCAGATTGAAAAGCAGATCGGAATTCTTAAAGCCTTCTATCATACCCTGGATGAAATTGTTTACCAGGAGATTGCCCTTTACAAGGTGCCTACCGAGGCCTTTGCCAATGGCGACGAGGTGGAGAGCCTGATCAGGCTGCACAATGCCAGGATTCTGACCATCGAGCCCGAATATATCGTTGTGGAAAAGACCGGGCACAAAGACGAAACCAGGCAACTGTTCCGGGCCCTGGAGCCCTATGGAATCCTCCAGTTTGCCCGTTCGGGCCGTATTGCCCTCACCAAGCAGATCAAGGAGATATCCTCCTATCTGAAGGAGATCGACCGGCACCACGAGGTGACGGCCAATGATACCGTAACCTATTAACTGTTGAAGTAAAACGCATATTCACATATTAACATGATTTAAAAATGGCAAAATTGAATTTTGGCGGCGTTGAGGAGAATGTCGTAACCCGGGAAGAATTTCCCCTTTCGAAAGCACAGAAGGTGCTCAAGGATGAAGTAATTGCAATCATCGGATACGGCGTGCAGGGCCCCGCCCAGGCACTGAACCTGAAAGACAACGGGATGCAGGTGATCATCGGTCAGGCCCCTGAGTTTAAAGCCGACTGGGACCGGGCGGTCAAAGACGGTTTTGTTCCGGGCGAATCTCTATTTCCTATCGAGGAAGCAGCAGAGAAAGCTACCGTGATCCAGTACCTGGTCTCGGATGCGGCCCAACGCGCTGTATGGCCCCGGCTGAAGCCCTGTCTGAAAGAGGGCGATGCGCTTTACTTCTCCCATGGCTTCTCTGTTACCTACAAAGAGCAGACCGGGGTGATCCCTCCCGCGAATGTGGATGTGATCCTGGTGGCTCCCAAGGGTTCCGGAACCAGTGTAAGACGTAATTTTCTGGCGGGAACCGGTATCAACTCCAGTTATGCCGTCTTCCAGGACTACACCGGGAACGCTGTGGAGCGTACCCTGGCCCTGGGAATCGGGATCGGATCGGGTTATCTCTTTCCGACCACTTTTGAAGATGAAGTGTTCAGCGATCTTACCGGTGAGCGTGGTGTGCTGATGGGTGCCCTGGCAGGAATCATGGAGGCTCAGTACCAGGTGCTCAGGGAGAATGGACATTCTCCTTCGGAGGCATTCAATGAAACCGTGGAGGAGCTGACTCAGAGTCTGATCCGCCTGGTGGATGAGAACGGCATGGACTGGATGTACAGCAATTGCAGCGCCACGGCCCAGAGGGGTGCCCTGGACTGGAAACCCAAATTCAAAGAGGCTACCCTTCCGGTGTTCCATGATCTCTATAAGAGGGTGAAGAGTGGCGAAGAGACCAAAGTAGTACTGGAAAAGACCAGTGGCGCAGATTATAAGGATCACCTGGAAGTGGAGCTGAAGGAGCTCAGGGAATCGGAGATGTGGCAGGCAGGAGCTACTGTACGGAGCCTGAGACCCAATAAAAACTAAGAGCAGGAGCCTTTTCAGGGTATGAAGCACGGAAAGCGGTTCCGGTATATCCCCCGGGATATTGCTAGAACCGCTTTTTCTTCTTAAATTTGCCGTTCGGGCAAGTCTTATACGACCAGCTCCTGCTCAATTCCCCCAGGACCGGAAGGTAGCAAGGGTACGCGGTTGTAGCGGTGCGATATAAGTAGCTTGCCCGTTTTTTTAACACTAATTACCTAACAATAAGAGTCTTAAATCATGGAAGAAAATGTTAAAGCACCTTTTTGGAAACCAGCCCTGATTTACGGGGTCATTCTTGGTTTTGTATCTGTTTTCCTTTCTCTGGTTTTCTATTTCATCGGCATGGCCACCGAAAACTGGACCAGCTGGGTCACCACGCTGATCTCCGTTGTCCTGTTGGTATACTTAATGATTCAGTACCGTAATACTTACCTGGGAGGATATGCAAGTTTTGGACAGATCTTTATCATGGTGCTGGTCTCAGCCGGTATTATCTCCACCATGATCAGTGCCATCTATTCCTACCTGCTTTTTACAGTGATTGATCCGGGCCTTGTGGATCAGATCCGGATTGCAGCAGAAGAAAAGATCATGAGCAATTCCAGAATACCGGAGAGCATGTACGACGATATTCTTGAAAAGATGGAGCAGCGCATGACGGTAGGGTATATGGTAAAAATGGCCCTGATCTTCGGCCCCATAGTGAATGCCTTTATCGGACTGATTGTTGCAGCCTTTATCAAGAAGGAAAAGGATGTAGTTACTCCGGTTTAAGAGGAGCCCCTTCCATGAATGTTTCCATTGTTGTTCCCCTGTTTAACGAAGAGGAGTCTATTCCAGAATTGTGCGCCTGGATCGACCGCGTTCTTAGCGAAAACGGACTCTCCTACGAACTGATCCTGGTGGATGACGGAAGCACTGATGGATCATGGGAGCTGATTAAATCACTAAAGAAAAGCAATCCAAATCTCCGGGGGATCAGGTTCCGGCGGAACTATGGGAAGTCGGCTGCTCTTCATACGGGCTTTGGTGCAGCAAAGGGCGAAGTGGTTATCACCATGGATGCGGATTTGCAGGACAGCCCGGAAGAGATTCCGGAAATGCGCCGGATGATCCTGGAGGAGGGCTATGATGTGGTGAGCGGATGGAAAAAAAAGCGTTTTGATCCCTTCCTGAGAAAGCGGGTCCCCACCAAACTGTTCAATTGGGCAGCCCGGAAGGTAAGCGGGATCAGGCTTCACGACTTTAACTGCGGATTGAAGGCTTACCGGCTCAATGTAGCCAGGAGTGTGGAAGTTTACGGCGATATGCACCGCTATATTCCGGTTCTGGCCAAGGGCAATGGTTTTACGCGTATCGGGGAGAAGGTGGTCCAGCACCATAAGCGGAAATACGGAGTCACTAAATTCGGGATGAACCGTTTTATCAATGGCTTCCTGGATCTGCTGACGGTCTCCTTCCTGACACGCTTCGGGAAAAAGCCCATGCATCTTTTCGGAGCCCTGGGCTCACTGATGTTCATAGTGGGACTGGGGATGGCTATATACCTGGGCATTGATAAGCTGATTGCCCTGATTAAGCATATTCCCCAGCGTCTGATTGCTGATAGTGCCTTCTTTTATATTGGACTGGCCAGTATGATCATGGGTACCCTGCTGTTTATTGGTGGTTTCCTGGGAGAACTGGTATCCCGGAACTCGGCAGAGCGTAATAAATACGAGGTGGAGAAGGAGATCTAAGGTGAGGATATCTTTCATTATTCCGGTATTTAACAGGCCCGGGGAGACGGCAGAGCTTCTCGGGAGCCTTTCCCGTCAAAGCGACCAGGATTTCGAAGTGATCATTGTGGAGGACGGCTCCATCCAGAGCAGCGAGTCCGTAATTGCTGACTTCCGTGAACGGATGGATATCAGCTACTTCTACAAGGATAATTCGGGTCCGGGTCCAAGCCGTAACTTTGGTTGTGAAAAAGCAACAGGGGAGTATTTGATTTTCCTGGATTCAGATTGTATCCTGCCTGAGGGCTACCTGAAAATTGTAAAGGAGACTCTGGAAAATAATTATTCGGATGCTTTTGGCGGGCCCGACCGGGCACATTCAGATTTTACCAGGCTGCAGAAAGCGATTGACTTCTCCATGACTTCCATCCTGACAACCGGAGGGATCCGGGGAGGGAACGAAAGAATGGAAAAGTTTCATCCGCGCAGTTTTAATATGGGCTTCTCCAGGAAGGTATTCGAGGCAAGCGGAGGATTCTCTGTCATGCGATTCGGAGAGGACGTGGACCTCAGCATCCGGATCCTGGAGAAGGGCTTCAGCACCCAGCTGATCAGGGAGGCCTTTGTATACCATAAACGAAGGACCAGCCTGAGGCAGTTTTTTAAACAGGTCCATAACTCCGGAATTGCCAGGATCAACCTGCAGAAAAGACACCCGGGTACCCTGAAGCTGGTTCATGCCGCTCCTGCTCTTTTTACCCTGGCCCTGCTGTTCTTGCTGCTTCTGTCCGTCCTGATTTCCTGGTTCCTGGTGGTGCCTGTTCTGTGCCATATACTCCTGCTTTTTGTGGCTGCAACGGTAAGGACCCGGAGCATTTTTACCGGAATGTTGGCTGTGGCAACCAGTTATATACAACTTCTTGGCTACGGAACCGGGTTTCTGACGGCATTCTGGAGGCGAATCATTTTGGGAAGGGACGAATATACGGCTTTCAGCCAGAGTTTTTACAAGTAGCCAACTCACTTTCTATCCAGGCGATGATCGCGTTACCGGGACCTGGATGGAACCACTGGTAGCGGTTTTCTTTCCGGAGCCAGGTAAGTTGTTTCCTGGCAAACTTTCTGGTATTCCGTTTGATAAGATCCACTCCTTCGTTCAGGGACAGCTCTCCTTCCAGAACCCTGAACAGTTCCCGGTACCCCACTGTTTTCATAGCACTGTATCCCTTCAGGTGATGCAAGTGTCTTGCCTCCTCCAGCAGGCCGGCCTTCATCATCAGATCCACCCGCCGGTTGATCCGCATATAAAGCTTCTCCCTGTCCATATCCAGTGCGACCCGGAGAATCCGGAATGGACGGTCTTTCCGGGTGGCCGAAAGAAAAGAGGAATAAGGAAGTCCGGTCTGAATGGAAACCTCCAGAGCCTTGAGTACCCGCATGGGATTTTTCAGGTCCAGCTTTTCATAAGAGGCCGGATCAAGAGTCTGCAATTGCCCCGTAAGCGCTTCCAGGCCCTCTTGTTCCAATCTCTCCCGGAGTTCTTTCCGAAGAAGGAGATCCGCTTGTGGCAGTTCGTCGATCCCCTCGCAGACAGCATCAATATAGAGCCCGGATCCACCGACCATCAAAACCAGATCGTGCTTCTGAAAAAGAATTTCAAGTCTGGCCAGTACCTGGTTTTCATAAATGCTGGCATTATAACGTTCCTTCACGGAAACCATCTGGACAAAGTGGTGTTTAACCAGTGCCTGCTCTTCCGGTGAGGGTACGGCTGTACCAATGGTGGTTTCCCGGTAGATCTGCCTGGAATCTGCCGATATGATCTCGGTTCCGAAATGGCGGGCAAGCCCGATTCCACAGGAAGTTTTCCCCACTGCCGTCGGACCGGCCAGTACCACCAGTGTTTTCTTCATTTTAGTAGTCTTCACTCAGTCCGTCATCGAGCATTCCCGGGTCCAGGTCGTCGATCCGGAGGTTATCGGGATTATCCATGGGGTCATCACTTTCATATTCAGGAGTATCGTTCATCAAAAGATCGAGCGCAAGCTGTGGCGGAGGGTCCCCTTTTCTGTGACCGATAAATGGGGTGGGACGGGTTGAAATCTCATCGGAGATTTCAATAAGTTCTATGAAAAAGGCCCGGTCAGTAAAGAAATCGAAAAGATAGAGCAAACGCTGACCAGGCTCCCCGAGGTGCTCCTCCAGGGTGACCTGTTCCATGGTAAAGGTCTCGATAGAAGGATCCTGGTTCATATCGATCAATGTGATCTCCCGTTCTTTTTCCCAGTAGTCACTGGTTATGAAAAAAGAAGCCAGCTGAGTGGGATCGTAACCCAGTTCTTTCTGAAGAACCTGGTGCAGTTCCAGAAATGTATCC
This sequence comes from Bacteroidales bacterium, assembly GCA_029210725.1. NCBI lineage: Bacteria > Pseudomonadati > Bacteroidota > Bacteroidia > Bacteroidales > Bacteroidales bacterium. Next base: position 68,807 of record JARGFM010000018.1, read on the forward strand.
GAACCTTCTGCTACCAGATCCCTGAGAAAGTCAGGGTTCTCGCTGCTGATAATTCTGAAGAGAAAGATCATCTTTCAAGTTCCATTAAAAACCGGATGGTATCCACTCCATCGGCATAATCCCAGGGCATCGGTTCCTGAGTGGATCCCGGCAGGATCGCCCCTTCGATTTCCGGGTTTGTCGAAACGACACACTGGATCTCTTCTTTGTGCAGCTCCAGCTCTTTTTGTACAAAGCCAAGATCTGAATATCTTTCATAAAAAACAACTCCAACCGGACTGGCAACGGAGGGATCCTCCTTTAACAGCAGGATCCCGTTATCGAGGAAATCCACCAGGTTCATCAGGTAAATGGTCCGGTAGTAGTCCACATTGTTCCCGTATTTGTTGTGCTGGTACAGGTGCTGGAATCTGTCCAGAACAGCCAGCAGGATCTTCAGGTCGTAGGTTTGTGGGATGTAGAGTTTAGTCACATTGCGACAGCCCATACCGAAGTAGGTGAAGATATCATCACCCAGCGCGGCCAGTTCCGCTTCGGATTCATTTCCGCTAAGTACTGCTACGCCATTCCTGTTTTTCCTGATGATATGAGGAATGTTCCTGAAGTAGTATTCAAAATACCGGGCACTTTGATTGCTGCCTGTGGCAATAACGGCATCCATACCGGTGAGCTTTTCACCGGCAAATTCGATTTTATTGCCCAGCTCCCGGTCTATGTCAGATAATAGCTCCGCCACTATTCTGATCAGGCGACTGTCTTTGGAGGAGGGTTTGGCCAGGACCTTGTGACCGCTGGCCAGAACACACAGTATATCATGGAATCCAACCAGGGGAATGTTCCCGGCCAGGATCAGCCCTACAGTCAGCGATGCTTTGAAAGAACCTGTTTTGTTCCAATAGGGATCGAGCCATTTTCGAAGCACCTCCTCTTCCAGCATGGCGGCAATTCCTGTAAGGGACTTCATTAAAGCCTCCCTGGTAAACCAGGGATTCAGCACAGGTTCATTTTCCAGGATTTCAGAAAAAGCTGTAAAATGGAGACTGTTCAGCTTTTCCAGTCCGGATTCCGGATGAATCTCATGTGGAGCGGTTCCATCAGGGAACTGTCTCAGAAATTTGCCCAGACGGGCCAATGCCGTGATAAATGAGGCCTTGGTATGCAAAGTATTAGCTGTTTTCCTGGCTGATCAGGTTCAAAGCCGATCCGGCCCTGAACCATGCAATCTGGTTTTGATTAAGCGTATGATTGGCTTTGAAGTGGTCGGTGCTGCCATCGGGGTGATGCAGGCGGATTTCAAGCGCTTCCCCCGGAGCCAGCTTCTTGAGACCCAGGACATCCACCATGTCGCCCTCCTGCACCAGATCATAGTCCTCCTTATTCTGAAAAGTGAGCCCCAGCATACCCTGCTTCTTCAGGTTGGTTTCGTGGATCCTTGCAAAGGATTTTACCAGCACCACCCTGACGCCCAGATGCCTGGGCTCCATGGCTGCATGTTCCCTGGAGGAGCCTTCCCCGTAGTTTTCATCTCCCACAACGATGGAGCCGATTCCCCGGGCCTTATATGCCCTGGCTGTGGCCGGCACGGGTTCATATTTTCCCGATAAGTGGTTCAGGACCGAATTGGTCTGATCGTTCGCAGCATTTACCGCTCCGATCAGCATATTGTCGGAGATATTATCGAGGTGTCCCCTGAAACGCAACCAGGGCCCGGCCATGGAGATATGATCCGTAGTACACTTTCCCTTGGCCTTGATGAGCAGATGCAAACCGGTCAGGTCCTCTCCGTCCCAGGGTTCGAAGGGAGTAAGAAGCTGCAAACGCCTGGAGGCGGGATCGACTTCTATCTTCACCTGGCTGCCGTCCCTGGCGGGAGCCAGGTAGCCGTTGTCTTCCACTGCAAAACCCTTCAGCGGGAGCTCGAGGCCCTGGGGCTCATCCAGTTTCACCTCCACTCCATCTTCGTTTATTAAAGTATCAGTCAGTGGGTTGAAACGCAGATCCCCTGCAATGGCCATGGCTGTGACTATTTCCGGAGAGGCCACAAAAGAGTGAGTGTTGGGATTCCCGTCATTACGTTTGGCGAAGTTGCGGTTGAAGGAGGTGATGATGGAATTTTTCTCCTGCTTCTCAGCTCCGTGCCTGGCCCACTGTCCGATACAGGGCCCGCAGGCATTGGCCAGGACCAAACCTCCAATCTCTTCAAAGGACTGGATAAGCCCGTCCCGCTCAATGGTAAAGCGGACCTGTTCTGAGCCGGGAGTTATCGTAAATTCGGAGACTGCCTTTAGTTTTTTCTCGCTGGCCTGCCGGGCCACCGATGCAGCCCTGGTAATGTCTTCATAGGACGAGTTGGTACACGAACCGATCAGTCCCACTTCAAGTTTTGCCGGATACGCTTCTTTTTCCACTGCTTCGGCAAATTCTGAAATGGGCCAGGCCTTGTCGGGGGTGAAGGGGCCGTTAATGTGTGGCTCCAGGGTTGAGAGATCGATCTCTATTACCTCGTCGAAGTAAAGCTCCGGACGGGCGTAGACCTCGGGATCGCCACTGAGGTGCCCGGAAACCCGGTCGGCTTCTTCTACCACATCGGATCTGCCCGTGCCTGCAAGGTACTCTCTCATTTTCTGATCGTATCCAAAGAGGGAGGTGGTGGCGCCGATCTCCGCACCCATATTACATATGGTGCCTTTCCCCGTGCAGGAAATGGAGCCGGCACCTTCGCCAAAGTACTCCAGGATCTTTCCGGTCCCCCCGTTAACGGTTAGGATGCCTGCCACTTTAAGGATCACGTCCTTGGCCGAGGTCCATCCATTCAGTTTACCGCTCAGCTTTACACCCACCAGTTTTGGAAATTTGAGTTCCCAGGGCAAGCCGGCCATCACATCCACCGCGTCGGCTCCGCCAACCCCGATAGCTACCATTCCCAGACCGCCGGCATTTACCGTATGAGAGTCCGTACCGATCATCATACCTCCCGGGAAAGCATAATTCTCCAGGACCACCTGGTGAATAATTCCGGCACCGGGTTTCCAGAAACCGATTCCGTATTTATTGGATACACTTCCCAGGAAATCGAATACTTCCTGATTGGTCGTCATGGCGGTTTTCAGATCCTCGAGGGCTCCTGATTTTGCCTGGATCAGATGGTCGCAATGAACCGTGGAGGGAACGGCCACCTTTGCCTTTCCTGCCTGCATAAACTGCAGGAGGGCCATTTGGGCGGTAGCATCCTGCATGGCTACCCGGTCCGGGGAAAAATCCACATAGTCTTCGCCCCGTTTATAAGGGCGTTCCGGAGCCTGGTTAAACAGGTGGCCATAGAGGATTTTTTCTGTAAGGGTCATTGGTTTCTGAAGAATTTTCCGGGCAGCTTCAATTCTGCCCGGAAGAGCCTGGTAGGCTTTTTGAATCATTTCAAAGTCGAAAGTCATGGGGCTTATTTTGTTTTTTTTGTAAATATATTGGAAAATGCTCTGTATGCCTGACATTATAGCCTGCAGATTGTTCAGATTTTTATACTTTTATTGTGCTTTCCAAATATTTGATCGATGAAGTGGGCCATGTTTTTTGAAAATGTCAGAATTGCGATGAAATCGATCAGGACCAATCTGCTGAGAACGATCCTGACCGTTATGATCATTGCCTTTGGAATCATGGCGCTGGTTGGCATCCTGACGGCTATCGATTCCATTAAATTCACTCTGACCGAATCCTTCAGCCTGATGGGAGCCAATACCTTTACCATCGAATCGAGATCCATGCGGGTACAGATCGGGAACCAGTCCTATCGCAGAAAGAATCACGAATTTATCTCCCATAAGCAGGCCCAGGAGTTTAAGGAACTGTACGAACTTCCGGGCAGAGTTTCCATCTGGACCAGAGCCTCGGGAAGTTCGGTCGTCAAGTACAAATCCTATAAATCCAATCCAAACACCTCTGTGCTGGGGGTGGACGAAGACTATATTTTTACGGCAGGCTATGAAGTCGAGAAAGGGAGAAATTTCACAGCGGGGGATATCCGGGAGAACTCGAACATTGTCATTATTGGAGCCGATGTGGCCCGCGATGCCTTTGATAAAAACCAGGACCCCCTGAACCGTTTTATTTCGGTAGGAAAAGGGCGTTACCGGGTTGTAGGGGTGCTGAAGTCCAGGGGAAATTCGGGGAATATGGGAACCGACCGGACCTGCCTGATTCCCTACACCAATGTCAGACAGTATTTTTCTAGGCCTCAGATGCAATACTCCATCAACGTGATGCCCCTTTCGCCCCAGATGCTGGAGGTTTCTGTATCGGAAGCTGAAGGAGTTTTCCGGCGAGTCAGAAGACTCGATGCCAGGGATGAAACGGATTTTAATATTACTCAGAGCGATCAGCTAGCCCAGATGCTCATAGAAAATATGAAGAAGGTAACCATGGCAGCCACCATCATTGGACTGATCACTCTGATGGGAGCTGTTATCGGATTGATGAATATTATGCTGGTCTCGGTCACTGAGAGAACCAAGGAGATAGGAACCCGTAAGGCTCTGGGAGCTAAATCTGTGATGATCAAACGGCAGTTTCTTTATGAAGCCGTTGTAATTGGACAGATGGGTGCTGTTGTGGGTATTTTGTTAGGAATTGTAATTGGAAATGGTGTATCTTTAGCCATCGATTCAAGCTTTATTATCCCGTGGAAATGGATTTTTACCGGGATCGTTTTGTGTTTCGTAGTAGGGGTGGTTTCAGGGTATTTCCCGGCTGTAAAGGCTTCGAAACTGGATCCGATTCTTGCACTTCGTTACGAATAAATCTGAGTTGCAGATGGAAGACCTTTTTTTGAAAAAGACATTCAACTCTCCGGAAGTGGAGTTTATCACTGATACAGGGGAACTCTCCATCGAGGGAAGATCGATCCCGGAAGATCCGGGTGAGTTTTTTGAGAGCTTGATTGACTGGATCAATGAGTATTTTCTGAATCCTGTTGAACGTACAGTCATGAGCATCAAACTGGAATACATCAATAGTGGCTCATCAAAATATATGCTTGAGCTTTTACGGATTATGAAAATCAACCACGACTCGGGAAAGGATGTAAAGATCCTCTGGTATTTTGAAGAAGGGGACGAATCCATTGAAGAGCTGGGAATTCATTATGAGCAGACCATACAGATTCCCTTTGAGCACATCGAGTATTATTAGGGTTCTGTAACAGCAAGTCCATGTATGCAGGCTGTACTTACAAGTATGGCCTTTTTTACTTTATGTCCGCCCCTCGCTTCATACCTTTATCGACTTCCCCATCCTCCATGCTGGAATATGCCAGTCAGCAATAAAAAAAGGGAGCCTGTAAGGGCTCCCCATGCTTGTATCATGAAAGAAGGTATTTATGCATGATCCACACTGTTCATGTGTAACAGAAGCTCTACAACTTTGGCAGAATAACCCATTTCGTTGTCGTACCAGCTGACAACTTTCACGAAATTGTCATTCAGGCCGATCCCGGCACCTGCATCGAAAAATGAAGTACATAATTCACCCAGGAAGTCATTGGATACAACCGCTTCTTCTGTATAACCGAGAACACCTTTCAGTTCACCCTCGCTGGCCTCTTTCATAGCGGCACATACTTCCTTATAGGAAGCCCCTTTGTCCAGGCGGACAGTGAGGTCAACCACAGATACGTTGGGGGTGGGAACCCTGAAGGCCATGCCAGTGAGCTTCCCGTTCAGCTCGGGAATTACTTTCCCAACCGCTTTGGCAGCACCGGTAGAGGAGGGAATGATATTCTGTCCGGCCCCGCGTCCGCCTCTCCAGTCCTTCATGGAGGGTCCGTCAACGGTTTTCTGGGTAGCTGTGGTGGCATGTACGGTGGTCATCAGACCTTCCACAATGCCAAACTTATCGTTTAACACCTTGGCAATCGGAGCCAGGCAGTTGGTGGTACAGGAAGCATTAGATACAAAGTCCATATCGCTGCTGTACTTCTTATGATTTACTCCCATCACAAACATGGGAGTATCATCTTTGGAGGGAGCAGACATAATCACTTTTTTTGCTCCGGCATTGATATGGCCCTGCGCACTCTCTTTCGTAAGGAACAGTCCGGTGGATTCTATCACATACTCGGCTCCGACGGCATCCCACTTCAGATCTGCAGGATTCCTTTCTGCAGTCACCCTGATGGCAGAACCATTTACAATAAGGTTCCCGTCCTTAACCTCAACAGTTCCCTTGAAACGACCGTGAGTAGAGTCATATTTGAGCATATAGGCGATATAATCCACGTCGATCAGATCATTGATGCCTACCACTTCAAACTCAGGCATTTCAGCAGCTACTCTGAAGACCAATCGTCCGATCCGGCCAAATCCGTTAATACCAACTTTAATTTTTCCCATGTTTTTTATTATTAAATGATTACGATATAAGATTGTTTTTGAAATAACAGGATTGCAAATTTACGCAATTATATCAAAATGGCAAAACACAGTAAGGATCAATACGGGATTTTTTTAAGATTTAAAAGATGGGGTAAGGCTGGGCGGATTCTGCTGCTTTCCGTTCCGCTCTCTTCTCCTTCCAGCTTTTCGAACGGGCAGCTTCACTGATATCAATAATTCGACCGAACCTGTAACCCACGTTCAGGGTAACAAAGAAAAAATTATTCTGTTCGGTGGCCATGATGGGAACCTCTTTGGGATATACGGTAAGGATTACCCCGACCTCCAGGGCGTGAAGAATGGCATCCTTCTGGCTGTATTCGAAGCTTAAACCGGTTTTCCCTGTTAAGCCTGGAATAAGCCTGATCTCGTTGAAGCCCATAAAGAAGGGGCCGCGCCCTCCTATATCCGCCTGGTGAATTCCGGGATCAAATTTCAGGTACTCTTCGTCAATGATTTCCCCGATGGTGGATGTGGTGAATACCCGGTAGTATATGGGTTTGGTAAATCCGACGGATAGTCCGCCCGCATAGTACCACCGGACCGAGATCCCGTTCCGGTCAATTTTCCGGTAGAGTTCTTTTTGCCATCCGGCCATTCCTTTCAATTCCCAGAAGAGGTTTTGCTTTCCATATACATAGCGGTACGATGAATAGTTATAGGAAAACAAGGATTTAATTTCTTTGGGGTGTTTGACATAGGCAAAGTCACCATCCAGAATGAACTGGTTCCGGGCGTTCCTCCAGAATCCATAACGGTAATTTACCCCGAATCCGTTGGAGTTAAGGTAAGCGGCAAAGGTGCTCTCATCCCGGAGCATCACCCGCATCTGCTCATCGATCTCTCCCTGTGCCCAGAGTGAGCCCGAAGTAAGCACACATACCAGGATGAATATATTGGCTCTTCTCATTGCATGTTGACCCGCAAACTCCATGCAAAATAACGAAATATCGGAGGGAAAAGTTGGAGAGTGGACAAAAAAAAAGATTTACCGGGGGTAAATCTTAAGATATCTGGAATGGAATTCCCGGATCAGTTCTACCCCTTGGGCAGTGTCTGCTCTGTGTCAACCTGGCTGTAAGCAGGGCAAACATGTTTGTTACACGAGCTCATCAGGATACCTGCTGCGAATACTACTGCTAAAATGATCACTGCTCTTTTCATGGTTCATCGGTTTTGATCCGGGATCGGTGCTCTACAAATATAGGACATATCTTATAAAAAAAAACATGGCTCTATTAGCCTATAACGTAAGCTGTTGAAAAAAGTTATACGAATCTTTGTTTTTTATGGATGATTCATAAAGCCCTGTTTTCTTAAAACTTCAAGTAAGGATTTGGAAAACAGGATATTATCATCCTTTTTATAGCGAACATCCGTAAATACCTGTGCCAGGGTCTCTTTGTTATGTTCTTTGATGAACGACTGATAAGTGGGCATTAACTCCTTCTCCCTGTAGCAGGCATCAATATCCTCCCTCTTATACTCGTGGTATTTTTCCTGGTGTACCACAGCCTCCAGGGGAAGGCGGTCGGTAAGTTCGGGCCACTCACCGGGATATCCCACGCTTACCGTGGTAACCGGCACCACTCCGCGGGGCAGATCCAGGATCTCAATAATCTTCCCTGCCATATAGGTCGTAGTACCCAGGTAGCAGATGCCCAGGCCGGCATCTTCTGCGGCCACACACACATTCTGGGCCACCAGCAGGGCGTCGATGGCTGCCGTAAAAAAGGAGAGAAAGTTATCGTAGCCCGGTTCTGCCTGACGCTGCCTGCACCAAAGGTTAAAGCGGTTAAAGTCGGCACAAAAAGTGAGTACCACGGGGGCCTCCCTGATCATGCCCTGGTTAAAGTGACAGGGGGAAAGCTCCTCTTTGATCCCTTCCTCTGTGGTGACCACAATGGAATAGAGCTGCATATTCCCGGTAGTGGAGGCACGGGTTCCGGCTTCCAGAATGTATTGAAGGATCGTATTGGGGATGGGATCCGGCAAGTATTTCCGGATGGTCCTGTGCTTAAGCAAAGTGTCGGTCATATCCTTGAATTTTCTATAAAAATAGTGATATTTAAGGTCTAAAATTCCCAATTTTATGAAAACGATAAAATGTAACAGCTCTTTTTGGATAGCTGTTTGTCTTGCTATGGCTTTGATGGTCAGCCCGGTGGACTTGAATGCACAGAAAAAGAAAAACCAGGAGGAAGAAAAAACGGAGGGGATCGACGCCGGTCTGCTTTCCGGACTAAAATGGCGCAGCATCGGTCCGGCCATGACTTCCGGCCGCGTGTCCGATTTTGCAGTCAACCCGCAGGACCACAGTGAATGGTATGTGGCCATCTCTTCCGGAAATGTCTGGAAAACCGTAAACAACGGAACCACCTTCAAGCCGGTATTTGAAAAATATGCTTCTTATTCCACCGGGGTGATCACCATGGATCCCAACAATCCAAACCTGCTCTGGCTGGGTACCGGGGAAAACAATCACCAGCGTGCCCTGGGATACGGTGATGGCGTCTACAAATCGGAGGACGGAGGGGAGTCGTGGAAGAACATGGGGCTGAAAGAGTCTCGCCAGATCGGAGGAATCGTAGTGGATCCGCGCAATTCCAATGTGGTATTTGTGGCGGCCGAAGGATCGGCCTGGGGGCCTGGTGGTGATCGCGGTTTGTTTAAAAGCACCGACGGAGGGGAGACCTGGAAGAAAGTGCTGGAAATCAGTGTAAATACAGGAGTAAATAACGTGGTGATAGATCCGGTGGATCCTGATGTGATGTATGCCACCAGCGAGCAGCGCAGGCGCCATGTTTTTACCAAAATAGGCGGTGGTCCCGAGTCGGCGGTCTACCGCTCCCTGGACGGGGGGGAAAGCTGGACGAAATCCATGAAGGGACTTCCCGATGTGCATATCGGGGGCATGGGCATCGCCGTTTCACCGGCCGACCGCAATGTGGTCTACCTGATTGTGGAGGCTGCAGAAGACAAGGGCGGATTTTTCCGCTCGGATAACCGGGGGGCCTCCTGGGAAAAAATGAGCGATCATCATGCCAGTGGCCAGTATTACAACGAGATTTACTGCGACCCGGTGGATGTGAACAAGGTGTATTCCATGGAGACCGTATCGAAAGTCACCGTGGATGCCGGGAAAACCTGGAAAAACATCAGTACCGATGGCCGGCATGTGGATGACCATGCCCTGTGGATCGACCCACAGGATACCAGGCATTACCTGATCGGAGGGGACGGGGGGGTGTATGAAACCTTTGATGGCGGGGAGACCTTTCTGTTTAAATCAAACCTGCCGGTCACCCAGTTTTACCGGGTATTCGTGGATAATGAAGAACCATTTTATCATGTATACGGTGGAACCCAGGACAACAATACCCTGGGCGGTCCCTCCATGAACAAAAGCTCGGCCGGGGTTAGCAATGAAGAATGGAAAGCCATCAAGGGCGGGGACGGATTCTGGGTTGCGGTGGATCCCACCGATCCCAATATCATTTATTGTGAATCGCAGTATGGAAATGCGAACCGCTATGACCGGAAGAGCGGTGAAGGAATTGGCATTAAGCCGCGTCCACGAAAAGGCGAGGAGACCTATAAATGGAACTGGAACGCTCCCCTGATCATCAGTCACCATTCCTACACCCGGATCTATATGATGGCCAATAAGGTGTTCCGCTCCGACGACCGGGGCAACTCCTGGAAGGTGATCAGCGAAGATCTTAGCTCGGGAGTGGATCGGAATACCTGGCCGGTAATGGATCATTACTGGAGCCAGGATGCGGTGGTGAAAGATGTATCCACCAGCCTCTGGGGAACCGGCGTCAGCCTCTCCGAATCCCGCCTGGACGAAAACCTGCTTTACGCAGGAACCGATGACGGGGTCATCTCCATCACCAGTGATGGCGGGAAAAACTGGAAACAGGTAAAAAGCTTCCCCGGAATTCCGGAGTTTACCTATGTGAGTGATCTGCTGGCCGACCGGTACGACGACCAGGTGGTCTATGCCACTTTTGACAACCGGAAGCGGGATGATTTTAAACCCTATGTATTAAAAAGTACGGACCGGGGAAACAGCTGGGTAAGCATATCAGCCAACCTGCCGGAGAACGGCACGGTACATACCATCGAGCAGGATCCGGAAGTGCCCGGATTGCTCTTCGTGGGAACCGAGTTTGGTTTTTACTTCAGCATCGACGGGGGAGGGGCCTGGACCAAATTTACCTCGGGCCTGCCCACCATCAGTGTGCGTGACATGGCCATCCAGGAAAGGGAGAAGGACCTGGTGCTGGCCACCTTTGGTCGGGGATTCTATGTCCTGGATGATTATACACCTCTGCGGGAGCTGGCCATGGATCCGGCCGTCCTGGGCAGGCCGTCCCATATTTTCCCGGTGGCCGATGCCCTGATGTATATCCAGACGGGTGGTAAATACGGCCAGGGCTCCACTTTCTTTACCTCCGGAAATCCGGATTTCGGGGCCACCTTTACCTATTACCTGAAAGAGGTGCCTGAAACACTGAAGGCTGCACGGCAGGAAAAGGAGAAGGAGCTTTTCGAAGAGAAGCAGCCGATCCCGCAGCCCACCTGCGAGGAGCTCAGGCTGGAAGAGGCCGAAGAGGCCGCCCGGCTGATATTCACCATCTATGGCGAGGATGGCAACGCGATCAGGAAGCTAAGCAAAAAGGCCTCCAAAGGGATCAGCCGGATGACCTGGGACCTTCGCTATTCTTCCACCTCACCCGTATCTTCGGGAGCTTCGGGAAGAGGGGGTTCATCGGGTGGTAGCGGCCTGCTGGTGATGCCTGGATCTTACAGTGTGGGAATGGATCTGCTTGAAAAAGGAGAGGTGACCGCCTTGTCAGAGCCGGTGGCTTTTAAGGCGATACTGCTGCGGGATGCTTCCCTGCCGGTGAAGGATCCTGGGGAGCTGGCACGCTTCCAGAAAGAGGTCTCCGAACTTTCCAGGGTGATGACCGGCGCTCAGCGCCTGGCCCAGGAGCAGGAAGAGAAGCTCAGTGCGATCAAGAGAGCTCTGGCTCAGACCCCTGAAGCCGGAACCGAACCTGGCCGGAAGGTGTTTGAACTGGAGGATCTGCTGAGCGATATCCGGTTTGCCATGGACGGTCCCCGGGCCAAAGCCAGCTGGGAGGAACTGCCCCCCATGGATATGCCGCTGAGCCGCAGGCTGAATGTAATGATCCGGACCCACTGGTCCTCCACTTCGGAACTGACCAAAACCGAAACCGATCAGCTGGAGATCCTGCGGGAGGAATTTCCGCTCTTACTGGCACAGCTGGAGAAAGTGGTGGAAGAGATCCGTGAGCTGGACCGGCAGCTGGAGCAGCTGAAGGCACCCTGGACCCCGGGAAGGGTCCCGGAACTAAATTAATACCGGTGAGCTCCAGAGGAGGTGAGCGGGAATAGAAAACAGGGAGGAGGTCACCTGTTTTCATCACTACTTTCGGAGTGATTTATTAAAATTAAGAAAATCAGCATTTTAGGCGGTTGATTTTTATGTTTTTGGGTGTCCCATTATCTTGTTAGGGTGTCAGTTAGGGAGAAAAAGAACAAAGGCAGGACGATAAGCGTGCCGGTCCTTAATAACGTGCAGGCCCTTAATATTATGAGTACTAACTTGTAGCAAGGACTTTCCGCTTAATGAGGAGCGGGTCCACATTGATCTTCAATCCGAAATTGCTCTTTATTTCTGCATGATGTATTTAGCCACAAGGTTTCTATCGGGAACATAGGATTCCGGATCTATCAGGAACATCGGATTCCGGATCTATCGGGAACATAGGATTCCGGATTAGCATTAAAAGGAATAATGAGAAATGTATCACGTACTACTTTAAGCAGCATCCCCTGGCGTAGCATTTCTGTAAGCAGTCTGGTTAAGTACAGCCTATTTCATTCCGGGAATGCCCTAATCACATCCTGAGTGGTAAAACCCAGCTTGTTTTTGCCCAAAAATTCCTTGATAAT